>JAAYBQ010000250.1 GCA_012730035.1 Spirochaetota bacterium | reverse complement strand
TGACTCTTTAACATTTGTCTTTTTTACTTTTTTTGAGTTCATAGTGGTTACTCCTTTGATTGTTATTTATCCAAGTACTAATCTTGGGTAACCGCTATGAATTTCAACTAAAACAGGGACATGCTC
Source organism: Spirochaetota bacterium (assembly GCA_012730035.1). GTDB lineage: Bacteria > Spirochaetota > UBA4802 > UBA4802 > UBA5550 > JAAYBQ01. Next base: position 15,836 of record JAAYBQ010000250.1, on the reverse strand, counting down.
GGTCAAACCGCGTATCGGATTATAAATATTTTAAGTAATTATTCCTGAAAATATTTATTAGTGCAATAAGATCGTTTTAATTCTCCCCGCCTTCGGCGGTGGAGGGAATAAAGCTTTTTGTTTTACAAAACAGTTAAGGAATTAACGCTGAAATTTTTTTGTATTTAATTGCTGTAATTATTTATGAAAATACTTTCTGGGTAATATTCTGATTTTACTCCTGTCTCTGCCTGAAGCGCCGGGAGGAAAAGAACCCTTCACTTAAAAATGTCCAGGGAATGAACATCGGTTTAATTCATAAAAAAATTGCTTGCCTATTCAGCTGAACTGTGTGATTATGTCTCTTCTATACTATGTGACGCTGCGGGGTCGGTTTCGCGAGGCAAATCCGCAAAACCTGTTTTTCTGTTTGTAAATGCAATGTTGAAAAATTGCGATGCGTCCCTTTATCACAGGCAGCAGTTTCTGTATTCTGCAGACTGCTGATTTATAAACTCTTGATTTTACTGGTTGGGTTTAATTAGTTCATAATGAATACCGGCACCGATACAGCTGATCCTGATCTTTTTTCATTCAGTTCTGCGGATCAGTCCGCTGATGACGTATTCCATGTGGAAGACGAGGAGTACGTGCGTGATCTTTTTATGAACCGGTTCACCATGGAGAATTCAAGGTTCGTGCTCAGATCAGAATCGTTCATGCTTAAACTGGCTTATGCATACAACAAGATCCTCTCGCTCTCAAATTCAAGAACACGAATCCTTGCCCACCAGGTAGAAAGTACGCACCGAATAGTAAATTCCTTCAGACAGAGATTTCTTATCGCTGACGAGGTCGGACTTGGCAAGACCATTGAGGCCGGGCTGGTCATCAAGGAGATGATATACAGGCATAATTACGGCAGGATACTTATTGTGTGCCCTGCTTCTCTTCTTTACCAGTGGCAGAACGAAATGGAGAGCAAGTTCAACGAAAAGTTTACCATAATGGACAGGCGGCTGCTGGGACGGGCTTGCGCCGGGAATGGTGGCGGCAATCCCTGGCTGGTTCATAACAAGGTTATATGTTCTCTCGATTTTATAAAGAACAGAAATTTTGAGGAGGATCTGTCACGGACCCACTGGGACGCGGTTATTTTTGACGAGGCGCACAGGCTGCGAAGGGATTCTTCCGCGGCAACTATTGCGTATAACGCCGCAGAGGTGATCTCGGCCAGAACCAGGTCTCTGATCCTGCTCTCTGCGACTCCGTTCAGGGGAAAGCTTGAGGAGCTCTATTACCTCATAGCCCTTCTGGATAAAAATATCCTCGGCCCCTTCCAGACTTTCTACAACGAGTACTGTCTGGACTGTTCGGACCTTTCCGCGCTTAAACGCAAACTTGACCAGGTGGTAATCCGCCGCACAAAGAACGAGGTCGGAGGATTTACCAGAAGATACGCCCGTACCATCAGGTTTGAACTTTACCCTGACGAAAGGGCCCTTTATGATGAGACAACGCGGTACGTTGCCGAGGAATTCAACCGCGCGCTCCAGTCCGAAAACCGTGCCGTGGGATTTGTAATGACCGTGTTCCAGAAACTTCTTGATTCATCAAGCTACGCACTGCGCGTAGCCCTGGCAAATCGTTCCACCAGACTTAAGGATCTGCTCACCAGGGCTCTCGGTACTCATGAACAGGTTGTTTCATTTAATAATAATTTTTTTGACTGCGAAACAATGCCCGATGCCGATGATCCTGAAACAGAGGGCGAATGCCCGGTGCAGAGGACAATCGATGAACTCAGGCTTGAGATATCCACGCTTGACAGGCTCGTCGATATCGCTTCAAAGATAGAAGAAAACAAAAAGGGTGAAAAGCTTGTACGACTCGTGAGCGATTTAAAGAAGAAGGGGCACGCAAGGTTCCTTATCTTTACCCAGTTCAGGACAACACAGGATTACCTTCTTTCACTGCTTTCCCGATTTGACACCGTGGTATTTAACGGCTCCATGAACAGGGAACAGAAAGAAGAGGCTATAATCAGATTCAGGGAGAGCGCAGAGATACTTATTGCAACAGAGGCCGGGGGGGAGGGGCGCAACATGCAGTTCTGCGACGTGCTGATCAACTACGACCTGCCCTGGTCCCCGCTTAAGATTGAACAGCGCATCGGAAGGATCCACAGGTTCGGCCAGCCTAACGATGTGCATATATATAATTTTTCGACGCGCGACACCGTTGCCGAAAGGGTACTTGAAGTCCTGACCGAAAAACTTAAACTCTTTGAGGAATCAATAGGCACCCCGGACATTATGCTGGGACAGATCGAGGACGAGGTTAACCTGAACACCCTTTTCATGGAGATGGCAAGCGGCAGAAAGAAAAAGCGCGAGGTCGAAACCGAACTTGCTGAACGTATCGAGAGTGCGCGACAGAGTTTTGAAAAACTTTCCGAGCTTACTGTAACAGGCAGGATGGACTTTAACTATGATGAATATTACAGGGTAACACTCAAAGAGAGAAGTTTCAATAACAGGAGGATCGAAAATTTTATCTCTGCCTTTCTCGGCACTGATGACTTTGCCTCGCGTACGCTCTCGTCAAGGGGCTGCAGGCAGGGGGAATATAAAGTGCGGCATAATCCTGAAGATGACTGGAGGCGGGGAACCTTCGACAGCGAAAAGGCCCTGGAGGATGACAACCTTGAGTTTCTTGCTTTCGGGCATTCTGTTGTTGACGGCATAATAGATTATTGCCACAGCAGGGATTTCGGGGGAGAGACCGGTGTTGTGTTCATAAGGCACAGCCGCCCCCTCAGGGGCATACTGTTCAATTTTCTTGTAAAGTTCAGGGCGGTAACAGTTACACATGAATTTATACCGGTGCTGGTTGTGCCAGACGATCCCCCGTCGGGCCGTGAACTTGATGACCTTGAGGACATGCTGCGTGACCTGGATTTTGCCACTGATTGTGATCCCGCTGATTTCTGCGATGCCATCAATCAAATGCGCCGGTCTGGCGAAGCCTGCTTCAGTGAAGCCCGGCTGCGCATAAAAGAGAAGATTGAACGCAGGCTGCGTAGCATGAGCGACAACCTTGACCTGCAGCTTGACCCTGAACTGGAAAAGGTCAGGGAATCGTATACACGGCTTATCCGCGAGCTTGAAGAGAAGCTTGACCTTCAGGAGAGCCAGATGAAGTGGTACGGAAAGGACATGAGGAGCGCGATTACACGGACGCGCAACAGGATAATGAAGGCCCGAAGGGAGATGGATTCAATTATCCGCGAATATAATGATTATTACGATGCAGGTTACGAGGTCAGGCTCACAGGCGCAGCTGTGCTTCTAACGTCCGGTTCCTGCTGAAAATTCATAATGATTAAATTATGAAAAATTGGTTGCAGGGTAACATATAAAAGTATTTCATTACATATACAAACAGTGTTAATTCTTTAACACTTTTGCAGAATAAAGCGTTAAGTTTCCTCTGTTTTCGAGGTCGGCGGAGTAAATTAAAAAACTTGATTTCACTTATAAATATTTTCAGGGACAATTACTGATATACAATTATTCTGTAATAAAAAATTTTTGTCATACAGCGCTCTTGCGGATATCCCCTGAAATAGTGGATTAATCGGAGCGCGCGAATGACAGTAAGTCAATTTACTCAAAAAATTTATGCAAGGAGCACTCGCTATGTCCATGTCACTTGAAACCCTGGCCGATGCCGGAAAATGGCTGACAGTAGGCGTGCTTCTTCTGTTTTCGATAATGAACATTGCCATTATTGTTGAACGGATATTTTTTTACAGGAACGAAAATAAATCCCCGGCCGCAGCTAAAGCCGATGAATGTATCCGCATGCTTAAAGAGAAGGCGTATGGCGATGCCGTCAGGGCATGCACTGGTTTAAGCAGCGGTATAATCCATCTGGTCATGGTTACCGCAACGTTCCTGCTCGGTGATGACTCACCCGCCGCAGATACTTCGATTCTTGAACTTGAACTTGAGAACAGCCTTTCATTGGAAAAAATGCGATCCGAAAAATACGTGTCAATTCTTGGTTCAACCGGAGCTGTAAGCCCCCTCATAGGACTCTTCGGTACGGTCCTCGGCATCATGAAGTCATTCGCCGGCATTTCATCGGGGAGCGCTCACGGCGCGGGTGTACTTCAGGCTGTATCCGCAGGTATATGGGAGGCTCTCTACACCACAGCGTTCGGAATACTTGTATCGGTACCTGCACTCATGCTTTATAACTACTTTACCAACAGGGCCAATAACAGGCTTGACCTTCTTGAGAACATGGCAAACAGGATGCTTATAATCGCCAGGAGAAACAGGATTTAGGCGCGCGGTATGAAAAGGTTCAGGCATCGCGACAGGAAGCGTCTTTATGCTGACGCGAATATTACGCCGCTGGTTGACGCCTGCCTTGTGCTGCTTATAATATTCATGATATCTTCACCCTTTATAATAAACCAGACAGTAAACATTGCCCTCCCCAGAACACTCTCTGCTTCAGCGATGAACGAAAGGGATGAACTGAGCATCTACGCGGTCTATGACGCAGAGAGCAGGACCACGGTCATCTCAATCGGTAATGATAAAAATCTAAAGCATGACCAGGTGCGCAGCATAATCAAAGAGAGGCTGGCAGGGCAGAAGAGCAGGAATGTCCGCATTTTTTCGGACGGGAACGTCCCCATGAAAAAGATAATCGAACTTACGGATATTGTGCTTTCGACCGGCGGAAAGATTCAGATAGTCACTGAATACGGCGAGACCGGGGATAACTGAAAAAAAAATAATAATTAATCTTGACAGATTATGTCTCATTAGATATTCTCAGGAAAACTACTTCCAGGGATAATAAATATGTCAAAACGCATCATGGTTCCTTCCGAGGTCTTCTCACGCGTTTCAGGTTATTACAGACCGGTTAATCAGTGGAACAGGGGTAAGCGGGAGGAGTTCTCCCAGAGGCTCTGCGCCGATGTTGTTAAGCTTCAGGGTGATTTATCCCTGCTTCTTGCAGAAGCAGAAAAAATCACCGCATAGGGTAGGCTTCATTAATCAGTCCGCTTATTTCAGCAGTGACATCGTCGCTACCGTAACTTAGCTCTTCCACGGAATATGTGTAGCCGTAAAGGGTCTCGCTGTTGCCTGAACCTGAAGTTATTCCTGTAAAGTACAGGTTCAGAATAAAGACCACCACAGAAAATGATGCTGCGGCAATGGAGACGAACGAGCCTCGCAAGAGCAGCCTTTCCCTGCGGCCTGTAATTTCTGCAACCACCCCTGACGCGATCCTGCTCTCCCATGAATCGCTCTCAAGCCTGAACCTTATGGCATCCTCCATCCTGTTATTCCCTTTCATGACCTGCACCTGCCCTGTCCTGAATTATTTTTTTCCCTCTCGAAGCCCTGGACTTAACCGTTCCCGGACGTATCCCGAGCTTTGCCGAAATTTCATTTACCCTGAGTCCTGCGGCCATCATCTTAAGTACGTTCCCGTACTTTTCAGGCAGCGCATTAATCCCTTCATGGAGCTGTGCCGTGTCTGGCACAGCGCGGCTGTTGTCATGTTCAGCATGCAGCGCGGAACGCACAGCCTTTTCTTCTTCGCGCATCAGCTTTTTGTTCATGCGGAGCGATTCATTCCGTGCTATGGCGTAAAGCCATGTTTCGATTGATGAATCGGCGCGAAAACTGTTTTTCACAAGGCCCTTGTATGCGCGAATGTAAGTCTCCTGCGCGACATCATCTATGGCATGGTGGAATCTTTCAGCAAGTGTCTTCCCGATTGCCGAAAGCACAATCTTTTTTGTGCTCCTCACAATTAGGGTAAAATCATCTGCGTTCATTCCATCCCGCCCGGCCCGCGGTGCGGTCCGCTGCGTCTGTAGTTCCGCCGCTCCCGGTCAAGTTTTTCTTTTTGTTCACTGTCGAGTATGGTAGAAATAACCCGGCCCTGGTTTATCCGGAGCATCTGAAGATCAATGTTGGCCGAACCTATTCTTTCTAGTATTGCCCGCACCTCTTTCATGTCCGGGTTATCCTGCCGGAGCATTTCGCGAAGCTTTTCGCGTTCAGGCCTGATCCTGCGCATCAGCTTTTCCTGTTCCCTGTCGAATGTTTCGTTCAGAACATTAATCTCTGCTATCTGGCTTTCCGAAAGATTAAGCCGGTCCTTCATAAATTCAGGGGTGCAGAAATTTCTGCCCGTCCTTATGCCCTCCATCATGCCGTCGTGGTGCCTTAAACCGGGGAACGGGCCTGCGGCGTAACGCATCTTGCGGTCATAAATAAAACCGAAAGTTACCAGCAGAACAATCACTGCCGAAAGTATAATCACTGTTATTCTGTTGTTCATGTTACCGCTCCTGCAATGTAAAAGGGATGTGCGGCTGGTAATTACCGCACAACCCCGGTTATTTTAGTCTTCGGGAAAATAAGGGCAGTACCCGTAACCGCGTTTACCCCTGAAATCTTTTACTTTTTCGAGCTGTTCCTTAGTGAGAATTTTTTCAATCTCCCTGTCACGGCTCTCCCTGAGCTTTTTTAATTCGTCAGCGTTTTTTCTGTTCTTGTGAAATTTATCCGCATATTCACTGTTTATTTTATGGATCTTTTCGATCTGTTCATCGGTCAGATCCAGTTCGGGGCCCATCATCATACCGCGTCTGTTATCGCGGTTGTATTTTTTGCCCCTTTTTTTATCACCTTTTTTCCACTCCCTGCCGCGGTTCTTTCTGGCGTCCTCAAGTTTTTTCTTCTGCTCGGCTGTCAGAATTTTTTCTACAGCTTTCCTGTGTTCAACCCTGTCTTTCCAGGCCTTTTCACGGTATTCCATGTTCAGCTTGTGAATTTTGTCCGCCTGTTCGTCTGTCAGGTTCAGGTCTTCATACATCATGCCCGGCCCCATACCGTAACCGGCGCCTGAATATCCGCAGCCGTTCATTCCACGCGCGAAAATTGTCTGCGATGAAAATGCCATTGCCGCAGCAAGTGCTGCTATTGTTAAAAGTTTTTTCATGGGATTATCCTCCTCTGTTCTTTTAATATTTAGACCTGCGATAATTTAAAATGGTTCCATACTTTAAAAATTTAACAGGTACTTTCTGAAAAATTATCAAAATTTTAAAGCCCGTTATGGCAAAGTCTTAAAATGCCTGGCGTGTGTGTAAAAAAATTTAGGAACTAAATCGTAATGTTGCACTAAAAGTATTTTCATAAATTTTTGCACAAATAAAATACTATTCCCTCCAGGGCTACACGTATGCCGGTTTCTGCAACGGTCAGTATTCCTCAGCTGTTTAAAAAATACGCCTTAGCATAATCAGTGATGTAAGGAACAGAATAAGTATAAACATGGTCAGGGCTTTACGCCTGTCATCCAGTGTAATCCCCCTCTCCATCATAATGTATATGTGCGTTGAGATTGTGGCAGTGATTGAAAAAAATAAAGAAATCAAAAGCACAGTTATCACCGTCATTGACGCGCCGATCACAAAACCGGCCACTCTTTGAATGACAGATATATCGCTGCTCAGCTCCCTGAATATTGAACCGTTTATACCGCTAAAAGAGAATTCTGATGTTTTAATTAACAGAGCCGGTATCCCGGAAAAGATAGCCGAAGCATCTGCTCCGGGAAGTACTTTCAGCAGGGTTATGGTCAGGGTCAGAGCAAGTGAGTGTATGGCGAAAATTACAGCGAATACAGTAAGCGCTATCATTGCTGCAGCGGGGACCATGTAGAGCAGAGTCAGATTATGCTTCTTCATGAAGAGTAAAAAATCTTTAAGATTGCTGAACATCCCCTTCCCCCTGTGCGCAGTCAGGGGAGGATAGAACCATATACCCGCAACAACAAGCAGGGCAATACAGGTGCTTAAAACATAAACAGGTAAAAACGCAACAGCAAAGAGCAGAGGGCCAATCATTGGTATTTTACCGAAGAGAACAAGGCCAAGATTAAGCAGAAGAATCGCAGCGGTGTTGCACAGTAGTATTACGGGTGATTTTGTCATGGCAAAAACCGCGATCGAGTTCCAGGACGGCTCGCTGTTATAGAATATTTTTTCAAGAGTAACCTTTGATATAACCGAAGCGGCTGCCATGTAAAATGAAATCAGAAGCGCAGCCGGTATAAGAGTAAAAAGAATAAAAAACTTTCCCTGGCCATCGGCATGCACTGGTGCGGCAATCCCCTGCAGCATGGTGAACAGGTGAACAAGCATAATCATTATAAGAACAGAAAGGGAAGCTGGAAGTATTTTTTTTATGCTGAAGGATGTGGCTGTTAATGAAAACAACTCGTTTATGGCGAATGTGCTGATGCTGTTGCGCCTTAAGGTAATCCCGTCAGTTAATGACTCTTCACGCGATGTAAATGTTCCGGCGCGATTAATCATGGCAGTGGTGCCCGGCAGGGGGGCGTCCGCGAGACTACTGTTTTTAACGGAAGGCTTGTTTTCTTTAACTGTGCCGGGATATCCGGCAGGTATGGTTATTAAAAAGTTCAGGCTGCACTTTCTGCACCTGTACCTGTAGTTTCCGGGCTTTATGTTTGAGAAGGTGACGGAATAGAACGCTCCGCATCCGGGACAGAACTGCATTTTGATTTTCTTGTCGCATCCGGAACAGTTGATGACCGGTTCCCGCAGTCTGCGCAGCTCCTCGTGGCTAATGGTATGCGGCGTGTTACAGTTTGAACAGTATACCAGCATTGTCTATCTATCCTCATCAGCGAAAAATAAAAGTTTCTGAATCGTCCGTCTCTGCTTCAACTTTTCTGTCAAAGAGTTTTGTGTCCGCTGAACTTCCTTCACTATTCTTTTCCCTTGAAATAAGTTCGCTTATGTTCGAAAGTTTTCCGTGAAGGCTGTCGCATTTTTCAGAAGGTTCAGTACCGGGCAGAAAATATTCCCTGCGGGACCTGCAGTTTTTATCTGCAGTTTTTCCCGTAACGGAACATATAGTGCGCGTTGTGATGCCCCGCGGTGCCGGACCGAACGGCCTTGACCTGCGCGTTGAATAGACCTGTGACATAAATTTACCCCAGACCGGGGCAGCTATGGCTGCACCGCTGCGGCCTGAACCAAGGCTGAATTCGGGTGACTCGCATCCAATCCATACCGCGGCAACAATCTCAGGAGTAAAGCCGATAAACCATGCGTCGCGGAAATCCGTGTTGGTGCCGGTCTTGCCTGCACATGGATAATGGAATCCGCCTGCGCTCCTCACAGCATATACGGCAGTTCCTGAGTCAACAACGCCCCTCATTATATCGGTCATTATGAACGCGGTTCGTTCATCCATTACACGGACTTTTTTGTACCTGTCCCCGGATGTAAAAAGTATTTTTCCGCTGCTGTCTCTTATCTCCCTTATGCCATGGGGTGTAACAGCGAACCCGTTATTGGCGAAAGCGCAAAAGCCCGTAGCCATCTCCAGCGGCGTAAGTTCAGAGGTGCCCAGTGACAGTGTGGGATCGGTCTGAAACCTTTCCACTGGAACACCTGTCAGCCCGGACGCAAAGCGCGTTATAGAGCCCCCCCCTGCTATGTCATAAATTCTTGCAGATACAATGTTAAGCGACATGGCAAAGGCGCCACGCGTAAGAACTCTTCCGGAATAATCTTTTTCGTAATTCGATGGTTTCCATGTGTCGCTGCGGCTTTTGTAGGTTAAAGGCAGATCGTAGAATGATGTCGCAGCAGTAATTTTTCTGCTTTCAATGGCCGATCCGTAAACAAACGCCTTGAACGATGATCCCGGCTGCCTTCTGCTCTGAACTGCGCGGTTCAGCTGGTTGGAACGGCTGAACCTGCTTCCGCCGCATAACGCCAGTATTTCACCATTTGACGGGTCCATAACCGCCACGGCGCCTTCAGCCCTGGATTTTTTAATCATACGGTCAAACAGGTTCACGGCCCCGTTCACCTTTTCGTCAACAAAGTCACGGCCCGTAATCAGCGCCGCAACCGAAACTTCGTCAGCAATGTTGTCAAAGAACGCCCTGTTCCATAAAACAGCGCGTTCAGCGGAACTGTTTTTTTTACTTGCGTGCTTTGCGTTTCTGCCCGCAGAGAGTTTTGCGTATTGCATTTCAATCCTGTTCAGGCCGGCTCTGTTCTGCCATACCGCACGCCGGTTCTGTTCCCTCAATGCTTCATCCATTACGGTGTCAGCGTATTTCTGATAAAGAATATCAACAGTGGTCATTACAACAAGCCCGCCTCCATAAACCATTTCGGCGCCGAACATGCCAACAAGTTCTCTGCGTATATATTCTGTGAACCACGGGGCCCGGTCATTTTTCTCTTCGCGTATCCCGGCCTCTGTGAATCGCGTCATGCTCTCTGCTGTAAAATTTTCCCAGAACTGGGTGAACATCGCAGCAGCCGCGGACTTCGAAATATAACCTGAAGCGACAAGGTTAAACATTACCGCCCTTGATTTTTCGTACGAAGCTGCGGGGTTCTTCAGCGGTGAAAATCTTTCCGGAGAGGATGGTATGCACGCCAGCACGCATGCCTCTGCAATGTTTATGTCGCCGGTTTTTTTACCAAAGTAGAACCAGGCGGCTGCTCTGACCCCGTAAACCCCGTGACCAAAATAAATGCGGTTAAGATACATTTCAAGAATCTGTTCCTTGGAGAGAGTTTTTTCAAATTCCCGCGCAAGGAAGAGTTCGACAAGTTTGCGTTTAACGCTCCTCTCTCTGGAGGTATAGACCTGCTTGGCAAGCTGCTGCGTAATTGTGGACCCGCCCTGCCTTAGCCTTCCGCCCGCAATGTCAACAATGAGCGCGCGCATAATACCGGTAAAATCTATCCCTGAATGCATAAAGAAGCTGCTGTCCTCTGCGGCCATAAAGGCGCACTTAATAGAATCGGGGATTTCAGAAATCGCGGCGTAGTCCCTGTACTCGTCAAAAAGCTCTGCAATCAGTTCGCCGTTCCTGTCATAAATTTTTGCAGGTATGGACTGTTTAAGTCTTGCGGTCTGACCGATCAGTGAATAACTCAGCGCATACGCGTGAATTATAAAGAAAAACGGAATAAGCACTACGGCGCAGAGCATTATGTATATTATTATATTTCTTTTTTTCATTAAAATTGACTTGCCCGGCAGTATTTAATAATCATAATAAAAATCCGGTATTCCCTGTAATAATGATCGGTATATAACATTAATATGTTTACCGGTGATGCAGATCAGATACGGATCAGCCCCGGCAGTTATGCATAACGGGTTTAGTAAAATACTGGCGCTCCACGGAATCTCCCTGATCCGCATGTAAAAAAGGAAGACTGGGGGGCCTTCTGAAGGCGGTGTGTTAAATACACGCTGACGCTCTATACGGGGTATGACTTACGTTTTCCCGTGTAATGCACATGGATGAAAGTGTTTAAATAATTTTGCAAACTGTTAAATAATGGAGAAGACTTTGCCCGGAAAATTTATAATAGCATTCACCATTTTTCTTTTTTGCACGATGCAGGCCGGCGCGGATATCAGGGAAGACCAGCTGCAGCAGTACAAGTCCGCGTTCAGGGCAAAGGTGCTGGGGGACAATCCCGGCAGAGAGCAGGATATAAACAGGTGCCTTGATGGTATGATCCGCGAGGGTGGTGCCGGTGTCAGGCTTATAGACAAGTTCGGGCTCTTTCTGTATGACAGCAGCAGCAATAACCTGTCGCTCGAGAGAGTCAGGTTCATAAGAGAGGGGAGCAGCAGTATTTTTATAATCTTTCTTAAAGACGGGGCCGACGGCCAGAGTTATTCGCTCTACCTGGAATATATTTTTAATGCGGCAAAGGGGACTTATGCACTGGGTGACATCTTTTTCGCCAAGGTCTTTGACAGCAGGGCAATTTCTGTCAGGGAATTTTTCGAAGGGGATTAACCTCCGGGCAGGTAATTTTTATGAAACGGCTGCTTGAACTTCTTTTAGTATTCTTCAGAGACCTTATCCCCTTCATACGCCCTTCAAACAGGGGGGGATTTACCGCGTTTGTTATACTTGTAGCGGCAAATTCCATCCCCGTAATCGGAGTGATTTTTTTTAACTGGCACCCGATAGTCCTGCTCATAATTTACTGGGCAGAGAGCGCCATAATCGGTTTTTTTAATCTTGTGATGATGTTCATAAGCGGGATAATAGAAAAGGGTCAGTTCTCCCCGGCAGGTGCAGGGCTTGCAGCAATATTCTGCCCGTTTTTCATGTTCCATTACGGCATCTTCATGTTTGTCCACGGAATCTTCATAGCGGTTATGTATATAATAATCACAACAGGTTCACCAGCCGGTTCAGGTGAGCCCGGAATTGAGTTCTTCGGTGTTATAAGGAGTTTTATTCCGCAGGAATGGACATTCAGGGGTGTTATGGGGTCAGAGCTCTCAGCTGTTACGGCGCTTTTTATCAACCACCTTGTATCATTTTACATGAACTTTATAAGAACAAAAGAATATAACAATACAACACCGCCCGATTATATGGTAAGACCCTACAAGCGCATAGTTATAATGCACATGACAATAATACTTGGTTTTTTTACAATTTTTTTGTCCGGATTGAAGGGGGCGGGTGTGGTAATTATCTGGGTCACACTTAAGGTCCTGGCAGACCTTAAGATGAATCTGGGTGATTTCAGGGCTCAGCAGAAAAAACAGGTTGCAAATCAGCACTCATAATTGAATTTGAACAGTACTTCTTCCTGAAAATACTTTTCAGTGCAACCGGAGATTTAATTTTCCGCGTTGTTAAGGGATACGGGGTGGAATAGGGGCTCTGACCCCGACTCTGACCCCGAAAGGGCTCTGACCCTGAAAACGTGAAAACTTGAAGGAATTAACACTGGAATTTTGATCTATTATAATCGCGATCTTACTTTGTGAGAGCGAATTTGCCAAATATCAGGATTTTACGCTAGCGCTCAGTAAAAATTTCTGTTTTTAGAGATGTTCATAACAAAAATTGCTTAACAAAAATAAAGGTATATATTACATACTATGATAGCTGCCGGATTGAATTATCCTGCATTTCAAAGATAGAGGGATTAATGAACTATATGGATTTTAGTAAAATAATGATCGATTCAGATATGAAAGCCGCAGTAACGGGGAACGCTCTTACCGTACTTGAAAAAAGGTACCTTGCCTGTGACGCAAAAGGAGACATAATCGAGACTCCGGAAGATCTGTTTGCGAGGGTGGCAAAATTTGTCGCTGCCGCTGACCTTGCCTACGGCGCTGATATGGCAGAGGTAAACAGAAGGGCAACGCGCTTTTACGAGATTATGGCATCTATGAGTTTTCTGCCGAACAGTCCCACGCTTATGAATGCAGGCCGTCCCTTAGGGCAGCTCTCCGCATGCTTCGTTCTGCCCGTAGAAGATTCCATGGAGGGGATATTTGACTCTCTTAAAAATATGGCTCTTATACACAAAAGCGGTGGAGGTACGGGTTTCTCGTTTTCAAAGCTCCGACCCCGTAACGACATGGTAAGCAGCACAGCCGGTGTGTCGAGCGGACCGGTCTCATTCATGAACATATTTAATGCCGCGACTGAAACTGTAAAGCAGGGTGGAACAAGGCGTGGTGCCAATATGGCCATGCTCAGCATAGATCATCCCGATATAATGGACTTTATACAGGCAAAGTCCGACCTTGCCTCACTGACTAATTTCAACATATCGGTTTCAATAACAGACAGTTTCATGGAAGCGGTGCGGAACGGCCGTGACTACAGCCTCCGTAATCCCCGCAGCGGCGAAACAGTTGCCACCCTGAACGCGAAAAAGGTGTATGACCTGATTGTCGAGATGGCATGGAAAAATGGAGAACCCGGAATCATTTTTATTGACAGGATCAACAGCACGAATCCGTTAAAAACGATAGGACTTATTGAGAGCACAAATCCCTGTGGTGAACAGCCGCTGCTCCCTTATGAATCATGCAACCTGGGGTCGATCAACCTCAATTCCGTAGTCAGTAACAAATCAGGACGAAGTGAAATAGATTTTGAAAAACTTAAAGCTCTTACGGCCGACGCTGTACATTTCCTTGACAACGTGATAGATGTAAACGCTTACCCGCTCCCTGTAATTGAAGAGAATACAAAGGCCAACCGCAAGATCGGTCTGGGTATAATGGGCTATGCGGACCTGCTTATAAAGCTTGGAGTACCATATAATTCGGATGAGGCTGTTAACGTGGCATCGGATATAATGTCGTGTATTCAGACCGAATCCAGAAGAAAGTCAGCAGAACTGGCAAAGGAGAGGGGGGCATTCCCGAATTTTGATCTTTCAGAATATGCATCGCGGGGTCAGAGCCCCCTTCGCAATGCCACAACAACAACCATTGCCCCAACCGGAACAATAAGCATAATAGCAGGCGCCTCCAGCGGAATAGAACCCGTATTTGCCCTGGCTTATGTGCGAAATGTCATGGATAACAGCAGACTCATTGAGAGCAATCCTGCATTTAAAGAGGCGGTAAGGACGCTTGGTTCCGGTTATGATTTTAACGAAATAATGGACAGGGTGGCACAGCACGGTTCTGCTTCAGAGGTGTCAGAGCTTCCCGAAAATATACGCAGGATATTTGTTACAGCTCACGATGTATCTCCTGAATGGCACATAAAGACGCAGTCTGCATTCCAGCGATACGTGGATAACGCTGTGTCAAAAACAGTCAATTTTTCATCGGATGCAACGGTTGAAGACATCCGCACTGTTTACGATATGGCATACGATCTGGGATGCAAGGGAGTAACTGTCTACAGGGATGGTTCACGCGATAATCAGGTACTGCAGAAACCCGGGGTCAGAGCAGATGAGCCCGCAAAGCAGCAGCCGGAGACAATTGTCCATGCAATGGCGCCGCGTCCCAGACATGAAGTAACATGGGGTGCAACCCGTAAAATGAACACCGGCTGCGGATCTCTGTATGTTACGATCAACGAGGATGAGTACGGCATTTTTGAAGTTTTTGCAGCCATGGGCAAGGGTGGAGGCTGCGCCTCGAGCCAGACCGAGGCTATTGGAAGACTTATTTCTCTTGCGCTCCGTTCAGGAATAGACAGGGAGCAGATAGTAAAACAGCTCAAGGGAGTCCGGTGCCCGAACCAGTCATGGGAAAAGGGGGGCCGCATATATTCCTGCTCTGACGCTATTGCCAAAGCGATCGAAAGGTATTCGGGTATCGATGGCGCCAGGGTCGAGAGTGCAGTGGAGGATACAGCAAAGAACAGTGCTGAGACCAACGGCAAGGGGAGCGATTCTGTAATGACGGGGGTCTGTCCCGATTGTCATGGTCCTCTGGAGTTCGAATCAGGTTGTTCAGTCTGCCGCGGATGCGGTTTTTCAAGATGCGGTTAATGATTATTTAATCAGGAGTAAAAATAATTGTAGCATTAGCACTTTACTGTTCCTGGGAAGCTTTAAATTCTGTACAAACTTATAACAATCACTTAGCTTTTAATTTTTGGATTTGCATAAAAATTACAGGCCTGCGTTTAGACTATTCTGTGTTGCCTATGTTTTTAAGTATTGGGTGACTTGAGGGTTTTGTCGGATTTTTACCGGTTTTTGTCGCCATGTTCTGACCCCTGAGTGTATGCCTTTTACACCCACAACGCCAGTCTCTTCCGGTACGCATCCTCGTATGCTAAAAATTTGTCGGCTCTCTCCCTGAATGTCTGTCCAAGCCTGTTAAAATATTCATGCAGTGTAAAGATCAGAGGCGACACAAACTTTTCATCGAGGTAGCAGTTAATAAATCCTATTTCATTCTTTCGCGGATCACGGGAAAGACCCTTGCGAACAGGATTAT
>JAAYBQ010000249.1 GCA_012730035.1 Spirochaetota bacterium | reverse complement strand
ATCCACTGATTTCCCTCTATTCAGCAGAAAAAGTTTTTTTACTGATGATACCATTCTTACTGTTGCCCTGGCCGATTCCATTCTAAGCGGGATCTCGTATGTAAAAAAGATAAAGGAGTACTACAACCTCTATCCCGGTTCCAGCTACGGTTACGGCGGAAGATTCAGGCAATGGGCAGCATCGGACAACAGCAAGCCTTATAACAGTTTCGGCAACGGTTCCGCCATGAGGGTAAGTCCCGTGGGCTGGGCCTATAATACTCCCGATGATGTTTTAACTGAAGCCGAAAGGAGTGCAGCAGTTACTCACAATCATCCTGAAGGTATAAAAGGGGCACAATCGGTTGCCTCTGCAATCTACCTTGCAAGGTCCGGTTCGTCTAAAGATGAAATCAAAAAGTATATTGAGAGTACATTCTCATACAACCTTTCTGAAAAACTCGATGATATACGCCCAAAGTACCGGTTTGATGAAACGTGCCAGGGATCTGTCCCGCAATCCATAATCGCTTTTCTTGAATCTGACAGTTATGAAGATGCAGTACGTAAAGCAGTCTCGATTGGCGGAGACAGCGACACAATCGCATGTATTGCCGGGGGTATAGCCGAAGCCTTTTACGGGGGAGTGCCCGGTGAGATCGCGGACAGGGCATTAAGCATCCTGGATGACAGGCTGCGTGATGTAGTGTTAAGGTTTTGTAAGGCGTATAATTGCTGAAGTTGTCACTCCACAACAACTACATTCAGCCTCCCCTGTCCCCTGTGTGATTTCAGATAATCTTTAAATTCTTCAAATGAAAAAATATCCTTCTCCTCTATAGATTCAACGTCGTTGCCCTGAACCTCTGAATTTGATTTTAACAAGCCTTTTCCGTTAGTAAAGTCTTTTAAAAAGGGGGGATGCCCGTTAGTATCCCATGCAAAGTTAAAAAAGCTGGAAAGTTCCCTCTCGCCAAGATCTATAAGTATAGAACCTCCATTCGCTCTGCTGCCGAATATAAATAAATAGATCTCTGCATCTTCAATCCGCTCACTAAGTTTAAAGTCAGCACAGTACATTCCCGCCCATTCGACTACGCTTACTTCGGTGAACTCAGCACAGGCAGGGTGGTTTGCCATTGAGGTCGGGGTAGAGTTTTGCCATTTATACTTCCAGACAGTTTACTCAATTATCTTTGTATTTATCACACAACGATGATATTACCGGGAGTATTTCAGGAAGATCATTATTTACTGTTTTCCAGATAATATCCGCATCAATACCGAAATAACCGTGAATGAGTTTATCCCTCATCCTTGCCAAAACCGACCATGGAATATCCGGATTGGATGCCTGTATTTCAGGCTTAATACTCTTTGCTGCCTCACCAATTATTTCAATCTTTCTTATGACGGCGCTGAATGTCCTGTCATCAGCCCTAAAAGACTCAAAAGTCATGCCCGATGTAAAATTGAGAATAGATTCAATTGCATTCTTTATATCATGCAGGTAAAGTGACTGTTTTCGTATCAAAGCAAAATTACCTCGGACATCACGATCTCTCTCAGTTCAGGCCGTATGGCATTTTCACGTACAAGATCAATTTTTCTGTTCAGGAGTTTTTCAAGATGTTCCTCGGCGCTGAAAAAATCTATCATACCAGGCACTTCTGAAAACTCAACCAGTATATCAACATCACTTTCGGGGGTCTCTTCACCACGGGCAAATGATCCGAATACACCAAGTTTTGTTACTTTAAACCTGGTGAAGAGATTCTGTTTATCAGCTTTGAGTTTTGAAATTATTTCATTGTTCATTATTGAATCCTTCTACCTGATACAAATAATACCCATGAAAACCAGATGTCAAGCATTTGTCTGACGGTAAACCGGATCAGGCATCCTCCTCATCATCCAGGGTACTGGCAGTTACCTGTAATAATATAGCGACAGGAACCGGACCAATCCCGCATTGTGAATAATTTTTGAAACCGCGGATTAATATGAACCGCTTATTACGGGTAATATGCGTGTGATTGGCCGCGGCCCCGGGCCTGTAGGGAACAGGCATGCCTATTCCCTACAGGCCCGGGGCCATGGGGGGATTGCAGGCTGCGGCATGGGATGTTCAGGAAACTTTCAGCGCAGCACGGAATGTGAGGGAAACACCATCACTGTACAGATATATTTTGCAATAAGTTCAATTTTTGTATTATCGGTTCTTTTATACATTTACCACTTCCGGCAGTATAT
>JAAYBQ010000248.1 GCA_012730035.1 Spirochaetota bacterium | reverse complement strand
GCCATCTGCTGAATCTTTCATAATAACACGCACGCCCGGATTCAATTGCAGCAATTTTTCAAGTCCACCCGTGTGATCAAAATGACCGTGAGAAATTACACAGATATCGATTTCTTCAAGCGGTATATTCAGGTTACGGGCATTATCGATCATCTTTTCAGAAACACCTGTATCAAAAAGAATTTTTTTGCCTTTGTATTCGAAATAGAAAGAGAGTCCGGGTTCACGATATAAATGCGACGTCTGTGTACCATCCGTATTTTCAATTACAGTCATTATTTCCATAAAAATTACCTTTTTACAAAATTTAAAAAACCCGCGTTTTAAGCGGGTTATTTAATTATTATTTAGCTTTTATTTTAGCCTTGAGAACTTCTTCCTTGAAACCTTTTGTGAAAGCGAACTTGGGAACCTTGGTAGCCTTTTTAGCAGCGATTGTCATCTCTTCGCCGGTAATGGGGTTTCTGCCTTTGCGTGCTTTGGTTGCGGGTTTTACTTTCGCGTAGAGTTTACCGATTTTACCAACCGGCACCCGCTGTCCCTGTAGAACTCCGGCTTCAAAAAGATCAAAAACAGTTTCAAGAAATTCCTTTGCATCTTTTTTTGAAAGGCCTTTTGCTTCGGAAATATATGCTGCCATTGAATTAACTGTAAAACTCTCGGGCATAGCAACTTTTTTCTCGACCTTCTTCTCGACCTTTTTTTCTTTTGCTTTAACAGCTTTTGCCATAAATTAACCTTTTCCTTGTAATAACGATGTGAATGAACCATTAAGAAAGTTCACCCGCATATTAAAAAGTCAAGTGGTTATCTTATGTAGCATAAAAAAATGCCCCGGAATAGCATAAAATGGCTGTTATTTACAAAAACAGCTTGTAATGGCATAACAGATTACTAATTCTGTTTAATGAAAATTTAAAAATCTTTTAATCTGCCGATAATTATTGCTCTTGCTTGTATTAGATCCGGTTATTTAATTGATAACATTACTGCAGGTGTTGCACTTTTTCTGTTTAAAAGTTTTGCTGTTAGTCAAAGTATGAACCTGGTAAAACCGCCGAAGTAAAAAATCCAAGAATGACATAACAAAATAAAAGGAAAGCTGAAATGAAGTGTGAATTATGCTGGCACAGGTGCGGTACAGACAGAAGCCGCTCCACAGGAAAGTGCGGAATCGACAACGGCATCCACATAGCACATTACGGACTTCATACCGGTGAAGAACCTTTCCTGACCGGAACTGAAGGTTCAGGCACAATTTTCTTTGCCGGATGCACATTAAAATGCGCGTTCTGCCAGAACTACCAGATAAGCAGGTGGCGCTCAGGCAACCATGCCACGGAAGTATTAACCATCACCGCTACGATGCTTGCAGAAATATTCATGGAACTTAAAAGCATGGGAGCCGCAAATATCAATCTTGTATCTCCCACGCCTTATGTACCCGCAATAATTGATGCCGTGAACATCGCAAGGTCTGCCGGATTTGATCTTCCGTTTATATATAATACACACGGCTATGACACCCCCGGGACTATCGAATTACTGAACGGAATAATTGATATCTATCTTCCGGACTTTAAATACGGGATCGACATTCTTGGCGAGGAACTATCGGGTGCCCCGCAGATGTTCAGCCGATGCAAAGAGACAATGCGAGCCATTTACGCTCAGGCGGGTAACCTTATACTTGACAGTTCGGGTCTTGCCGTAAAGGGAACTGTAGTCCGGCACCTGGTGCTTCCCGGAAATATTGAAAACTCACTGAATGTTCTCGATTTCCTCGAAAGAATAGACAGACAGATAAATCTTTCTCTGATGTCTCAGTTCCACCCCTGCGGTGGATTACTCAGCTCTCATCCGGAATTAAACAGAAGTCTTGAAGCAAAGGAATACGAAAGGGTTGTTCAGTACGCAGAATCACTTGGATTCAGAAATCTTTTGATTCAGGAGATGGAGAGTCACATAAACTACCTGCCCGATTTCAGCAGGGAAAAAGTTTTTGAATAACACTGCGGGTTCAGGCCTGATGTATCATCTCCTGAAATGTACGGACGCAGTAGTACCCTGATCCGAGCTGATTTCAAATACTCCGCCAGCCTGCATGGCAAGCATCTTCACAAGAGGAAGACCGGTCGACACACTCTGATTTTTTGTTTTACTGATACCTGAACCATCATCGCTTACATCAAGTGTTATAATACCTTCGGATTCTTTCAGACGCACATTAACCTTACCGGTTTTATCTATGATAAACCCGTGCTTTATTGCATTTGAAACAAGCTCGTTTAGAATAAGACCCAGTACGCCGGCACGCTTGACATCAAGCCTGATGTCATCTGCATCCACATGAATGTTTATTCTGCTGTCTGCCGGTTTATATGAAGTAAAAATGGACATTGTGAGTGACCGGACATACTCTGCAAGGTTAATATTCTCAAGATCGGGCGACTGGTACAGTCTGTCATAAACTGTAGACATTGAATTGATCCTGGCCCTGACGTCGTTAAAAAAGGACCGGTATTTTTCATCCTCAAGTTTTTCAGCTTCAAGCAGAAGTATGCCCGAGATCATGTTAAGATTATTTCTGATGCGATGATTGATCTCTTTCAGCAGCAGATCCTTTCCCCTGTATGATGAAAGAAGTTCGCTGTTCAGCAATTCGAGCTGCCGGTTTGTCTGCAACAGTTTTTCCTGCTGCTCAGCAAGTCTCTCCCCGGCCAGTTTGCGTTCAGTTATGTCTATGTTGGTTCCCTCGTAACGGTCCAGCCCGCTGTCTTCACCGCGGATAAGCCTTGCATTGATCGATATCCAGAATTTAGTGCCGTCCTTTCTGTACACCTCGGCCTCGTAATCTTTTACTAACTCTGTCTGCTGCAGAAGACTTTTAAGTCGCTCCCTGGCCTGCGGGTCAACATAGATTTGCTTGCCGATATCAGTGATGCTTACAATCATCTCTTCAGGTGAGTCATAACCGAACATCGAGGCAAAAGCCGGATTCATGTTCAGGTATCTTCCATCAGGAGTTGTCTGAAAAATGCCTTCCAGCGCATTTTCAAAAAGACTCCTGAACCGCTCCTCGTTTTCCATGACCGATTCATCCGCCAGCTTCCTGGCTGTGTTGCTGCGGAATGTTGCGATTATTCCGGCAGGTCTGTTCATGACATCTTTAACAAGGCTTGTGCTTACATCAACTGTAAAGGTGGATCCGTCCCCGCCCTTTGCAGCAAGCTCACCAGTCCACCCATCTTTCATCAGCAGAGACCGGGCAACAAACGAAGCGTGCTCCGGTTCTTTCCAGAATTCCGAAATAGATCTGCCCAGAACCTCATCTTTGACAGTGTAGCCCCACATTTTAATAAAAGCGGGATTGACGTAGCGCAGAACAGCATCCGGCCCGGAAATTGCTATTGCATTGCCGGAGGAGTCGAACGAATTTGAGAGCAGAAGAAGCTCTCGTTCCTTATTTTTAAGTTCAATGTTTGCCCTATGAAGCCTGAATGCCATTTTAATTGAAGCATCCAGTATTGTTATGTCTGATCCCTTGACGACAAAACCGTACGAAAAAACATCGTCGATTCGTCGAATCGTTTCCGGATCACTGATCCCGGATAGAAAGAGTACGGGGATGTCGCAAAATGCCTGAATTTCACCTGCGGTCACGGTTCCATCAATCCCCTGGCCAAGGTCTATATCCATGAGAATTATGTCCAGGTTTTCGCTGCCGGATTTGACAAGGTCGACAGCCTCGCGTCCGGATGTCGCAAGTGTAACGGCATATCCAAGTTTTTTAAGCAGCCTTACTTCGGTCGCAGCTATAATCCGGTCATCTTCGACCAGCAAAATATAGCCCGATCTCTCTTTTAACGATCTGGAAACAAAGGGATTAAACATTAACAGACAGCCTCGACCGATTAAAAAAGAAGCAGTAACGATTCGACAATATCGATGACATGTATCTTGAAAAATTCATGAGAAAAGCACCATTACCTCAAGATTTGCAGTTCCGGGAAACATGTCAAGTACTGATATTTTCTGCAACCTGTATCCGCATTCGGTCCATCTTCTTACCTCTGCGGGTAGCGTCTCGACACCGCAGAATATGTGTAAGACTTTTTCCGGTTTTCTTTCGGCCAGTGTTTCAATTACTCCAGGTTGAGTACCTCGTCTTGGAGGATCGAGAAGGATGTATTCCCCCCTCCTGCCCCTGGTCAATGTTCTTGCAAGAATTTCAGGTTCCACCGCAGCGCTTATGAACCTGTACCTCCCCTCCGGACGCAGCCTCTTCATATTATTCCTGGCATGCTCTATTGAATTACGGTCATAATCAATTCCCGTAATTGAGGCAACAGAACCCGCGAAGCTGCAAGAGAAAAAACCGTATCCGCAATAGAGGTCAACCACCTCTGCCTCGGCAGGGGGCGAGAGCAATCTGCCTGCCTCTTTAAGCATGCAGTCGGCCATTGAAAGATTAACCTGCGAAAATCCCGCGGGATGAAAGGTATAGAGCATACCGCCAGCCCGTATGGCCAGGTTCGCATGCCCGAAAAGTCTCTTCATCCTCAACCCGTCCGCGGGCTGAATACTTTCAAAATAATACTTTGAACCGGAAGGATCGTGATAAATAAATGCTGATGATATACCGGTAAAGGATTGACGCAGCCTTTCCGCTATCATGGCACATCCTTTGACTATATCTGCAGCGATTCTGGAAACGTTAAAAATCAGCGCCTGTTCAGTATAGCTGCCGCGTATAATTATAAAGTTAAGACAACGTGCCACAGGCCTGTTAATATTTTCGTTAAGCAGCTGCGAAAGACGATCGTATATGCCGCTGTGGATTTCAGGTTCAAGCAGTGATTCAGAAGTATCGCATGAAGATTCATCCACAGAGAGTAGAAAGCGATTCGACACGAACCTGGCGCGCCGTTTGGTTGTTGAGCGGTAATGCCGCGGTTTTGGTGACGCAATAATATCTGCAAGGTCTGCATCCAGGCCGGCATCGGCCATGAATAATGATAAAGAGCGCCTCTTTACCCTCAGTTCTTCTTCATAGTTCATTGAAGCAAACGGTTCAGACTTTCCCGTTCCTGCCACTGTCAGTCTTACACCGCTCTCTTTTTCAACGAAAAACGCATATCTTTTCCATGAATCATCTGAATATCTGCCTGAACCGGTTTTTTCTTTTCTATTAATATTCTGATGCATTTATCTCTACCTTGGTTCAAGCAATACGTCAAATGAAACCCTGTTCCGAGAGCTGTTCATAATATTTTCATGACGCACAGCCCTGTATATGTTACCTGTTTTAAGTCCCCATTTATCGATCCAGTTTTTATGCAGATCTGACCTGTTATCATAAAATAAAATTTTATTTTTATCAGATACATCTTTTACCAGATATTTTTTAGCAGCATCTGCACTATCGGGAGTAAAATCGAAAATTACATCGACATAGTCTTTTTGTCCCGAACAGGATTTACCAGGAATGCCGATCGAAATAATTTTTACAGTGCCCGGCCAGCTCGCAGAAGTAATTATACCATCCGGTTTATCGGTAATAACTTTACCCGATCCGCACGAAAAATAAACCATTAGCAATAATACTAAAAACAACCTGCCGTTCATTATAGTCTCCGGAAAAATTTTGCCTTACCGGATATCTCTGCAGCTCCGGGTTTCTGTGACAAGATTTTTTTTATAATTACTGTTACTCCCTTTTACGCAGGGATAGCCCTTTTTTCTGCAGGTAATCATACCTTACATTATTGCCCGGCTGATAGACCATTGCCATTATAGAATCCTGTCCCTCTTTAATTGTCGAATAATCGGCAAAATCAAGAGTCCTGATAACAGCTTCGAAAACACGCAGCGCGCCCGAATGATCACAGAGAACAAAACGTCTTCCGAGATTATTTTTCATCAGATCCGAATATGAATGCGCTATACGCCAGTCAGCCTCAATGAGTGTTTCACCCTCTGGAAAATGGTAAAACCTGTTTTTGTATACATCCTTGATTACCTTTTTCTTTTCATCATCAGTGCCCTGCATTGACGGCCCGTATACACCGAGCATGTCTCTGTATACATCATTTTTAAACCTGAATGTCAGCGCACCATATTTCTGCGAATTGAGCCCGTAAAAAGAATGGAAATCGATATCAGGGAAACCGGATTCCTCGAGAAAACACCTTGCAGTCTCGCCGGTATTTTCACTCTCACTGCCGTAAACAAGCACGGGTTTACCGGCCGGCCATAACGGGTAGCCTTTTTGCGCGAGCAGGTCAACCATGACCCTGAAATCTTTTCCAAGTTCACGCGCCGTATCAATGCCCTTTGACTTAAGTTGATTACCCACACTACCGGTTATCCTTTTATTGCTGGTCCATGTATCCCAGTAACCGGAACCAACAAATTCCGGATTGTCACCGCCCGATTCATGAACAGACTTACCGTGTCTTATTACAATTGCCTGCGCCTGGTTCACCGGAACATAAGCATTGGGAAAGAGCGGCACACCCTTACCATTCGGGAGCCATACGATTCCCTCCTGCATGATCAGGCCGCTGCCGTCATCAAGGGCACGCCCGGTTGTACGCATTTTTCCGCCAGGATTTATCTCCATGTCCTCTATGGCAAGCACAAGTTTAGTCCTGTACCTTGTATGACGCGCACCGAAGGCAGGGATATTTTTCGACACGAGGATGTCACTGAACCTGGCAAGTGAAAACTTCTGCATCAGAAGTCTTTTAAAACTGTCATTTTTAATCAGGCCGTTCCATGCAAGGTAGAAAAGGTGCGGATTAGCCCGTGGCACATTGTTACGGATGAACTCGAACTTGTGCTTTATATAGTCCTGAGGTGTTACGTCATTCTCAAGAGATAGAATAAAAAAATAGATTTTCTTACCAAGAATTTTAAGGTTGTTTATAAAGTCCGTATTAACCATGTCTGGATTAATATCAAGTCTTTCACCGTAGATTACCTGCAGAGCACGTATGTCATTTTTTATATTTTCCGCTCTGTAGGAATTATGGAACTCAGCGTGTTCCCTGCTGAGACCTGTTTCGGACATGGACTCTATCATTATACTGTCATCATCAGGCTGGTTAATGTTTATCATGGATACATCCCCCATTGTTATGGATTAAGCTGATTATAATCATCTCCCGATGGAACGATTCCAATCATGCATGTTAAATAGTACATCCGGAACAGGGAAGAGTCAACTTTACATTGTCAAAAGAATCATCAGGGTCAAAAAAACCCGGCAACTGTACGTTAAATTTTTTTTATTATCACTTTGTCTATTCTGTTCCCTTCCATATCTACTATTTCAAATGAAAGACTTCTGTACCTGATAATGTCCCCGGTTGCAGGAATGTGACCTGTTTTGTTAATTAAAAATCCGGCAAGGGTATTGTAATCATGTACACCTTCAGCAGCTGCTGGAAATTTTTCAAAAAATTCATCGATGGGGATAAGTCCGTCAACAAGGAATGATCCGTCTTTGCGTCTGATTATTTCCGGCTCACCTGTACGGTGAAGAAACGGGACCTTCCCGACAATTTCTTCAATTATATCTTCAAGGGTGACAAGCCCCATGACGCCGCCGTACTCGTCAATAATAAACGCGATCCTGGTTCTGCCGGACTTAAAAAGCTCGAGCACCCTGAGCGGGCTGGTGCCGGATGGCACAAAGAGCGGTTTTTCTATGTGTGAATTAATTGTCTTAAGATCGCCTTTAAGTATCTGGCGCAGCACACGGCTTATCTTAACCACGCCTATTACGTTGTCTATGCCGTTTCTACATACAGGCAGATAAAGGTATTCGCTGTTGGCTGTAATAATCTCCCTAACCTTCTTCAGTGAATCCTTTATTTCAATAAAAACAATATCAGGACGCGCAGTCATAATAAGTGACAATCGGGTTTCATGGAGCTCAAAGATCGCCTCAACCATATCCCGCTGTTCCCTCCTGAAAAGTCCGAACTCCTCACCCTCTCTTATCATACTTTTAATCTCCTCCTCGCTTACGGGAGGTTCCACTGCCGGTTTGAACGGCAGAATATACATGAACAGGTCAGTTATGGCCGTAAAGAGCTTAACAAGGGGAAGAAGCATCCACGAAATTGTCCTGACCGGATAAATCAGCACAGAGGCAATGCGTTCAGGATTAGTGAGCGCAATTCTTTTGGGAACAAGTTCACCAAGAATAATTGAAAAGGTTGTAACAGCAATTACAACAATTCCCACGCTTATTATCTTCGCATAATTACCGATCAGAGGAATGTTTATGAAATAACTTTCGATGTTATCTGATACTGTGGCCTCGCCGAATGCTCCGGCAAGTATTCCTATAAGCGTAATACCAATCTGTATTCCCGAAAGAAAACTTCCAGGATCGCGCGCTGTATCAAGCACTGCCTTGTAACCAGGGTGGCCGTTATCAGCCTTGCCCCTTAGCCTTGACCTGCGTGATGAAACAACAGCCATTTCGGACATGGAAAAGAAACCGTTAAAAATTATCATAATAAAAATTATTACAACAGCTGTAAAAGTTGTAAGCATTATTTACCTCGCGAATCAGAAATAAAAGGCTGCTCAAAAAAAATCATTTGAAGCTTTTAGCAAAACTGTCAATGGGATAATAACAGAATTAAACAGAAGGCGCAAAAGATATCAAGAAATTAATGAGCAGCAAGGCAGACTTTGTTTCTGCCGGATTTTTTGGCACGGTAAAGCGCGGCTTCGCTTTCGTCATACATTTTACTTATTGTCTTCTGGTCTCCGGACTCGGCAATTGATATTCCTACACTTACCGAACACCTGAGACCGCTGAAGCCGGGTATGGTTATTCCGTCTGCGTGCGAGCGTATACGTTCCGCAACAAGCCTGCCGATTTCAGCCGTGGTATTGGGCAGCAGAACGACAAACTCCTCCCCACCATAGCGGCAGACAAGATCGTAGCATCTTAAAATACCGGAAACCGTTGAGGCAAACTCTTTAAGAAAAAGGTCACCGGCGGCATGGCCGAACCTGTGGTTAATCTTGTTAAAATTATCAACATCAATCATAAGAAGTGAGAGTGGGATAGAAATTCTTGCGGCAAGTGAAACATATTTGGCTGCATCTGATTCGAATCCGCGCCTGTTTGAAACACCGGTCAGGTAATCTGTTGTGGTCTCCCTGAGGAGTGACTGCTCAAGCTTCTCCTTCGTAAAAAGTATGTAACTTGTTGCGCTTATAGCCAGCAGTATAAAGAACACCATAAACGACATAGTGTGAACATAACCAGGGATTGAAAGACTATCACCCGATGCCAAAAAGATAATAGACCTGCCAAGAAGAAAGAGCGAGCAGAGCAGGTTCGCAATTCCGGTCATCCTGCTCAATCTTGATGAATCTTTCCAGGCCAGGCAGAGCATAAATCCCGAAACAAAAAATGGAACTGCAAAAATCATTGCTTCGATACCGGTTACATAACTGTTTTTGAAATCAGCAGGATTTAGAAGATTGAACAATGCAACTACGGTGAGAATGACGCACAACCGCATAAGCCATTTACGGACAGATTCAGCCGGAGACAACAGGGCAGCGGCTTCACAGGCAAATCCTGCAACAAGCAGAATGTCCCCTGTTCCGTAAGGCAGAAAATCAAACAGTTCTTCGTAAAAAGCTATATACATCCAACCTGCTGCCTGAAACAACCTGCCCGTAATGAAAAACCTGTCACCGGAAGGCATCGCGCCTTCGTTATTCTGCATTATGAAGAGCAGCAGGGCTACAAGGTTCCCGGTAAACAATATTATGATTATGGTCTGAATATCTATATTGATCATATTTATTTAATATAACATAGAATCATCAATGTCAAGTCTTATTAACTGAACCGACCTCAATCCATGCAGGCAGAGACATAAAACTTGACCTGTTTCAGCTTTTTCTGTTTATTATACTAATAAGACATCTCAAGGAAGCTCGATATGGAAGAGATACAGTGGCTGGGACACAGCAGTTTTAAAATACGCGGCAAAGGTAAGGTTATATATATTGACCCGTACAGGATTATTGATCATGAACCGGCTGATTTTATATTTATAACCCATCCCCATACACATCATTATTCAATGAATGATCTGAAAAAAATCGCAGTGGAAAAGACCAACATATACGCACCGGCATCATGCATACCGGAACTTGAACTGCTGCCGGGATGGTCCCTTGCTGTTGAACCGGAGAACACCTTTTCAGCCGGGAACCTTGATATAACTACCATACCAGCATACAACATACGCAGCAACGTCCATCCCAGGGGAGAGCGCTGGACAGGTTTTATTATCGATTTTGACGGCATGCGGGTATACCACAGCGGTGACACCGACCTGATCCCCGAGATGGGCGGCCTGGATATTATAGACTACGCGCTTCTTCCGGTATCGGGCGGCAATGTTATGGATGTGGAACAGGCTGCGGAGGCGGCAAAGATAATAAAACCAGCAGTGGTTATACCAATGCACTTTACCGAAAGTAGCAGGTCACTGGCTGATATTGAAAAACTCAGATCCCTCTACCACGGGGAGGTGCGAATCCTTAAATCAGCCTGGTAAAAGTATTCCGGCTGCGAGAAGTTATCCAGGCAAAATGTCGAGTACTATCCGTATAACCGGTCTGTACACCCACCCCGCACTCGCTATTAAAGCCGGTGTAGTATCATTCATCGACAGTCCCCTCACTGATCAGGTAATTCTTGATCATTATGAACAAATTTAAGGCTGGCGAAACTTCATCCACCTCCATGATTATAAACATTCTGCGCCTGTTGACTTTTGCAGCAGATTTTCATAATTTATACAAGGAACTTTTATATATTTTTTACGGATCTAATAATGAAAATCTCAAAATTAAAATTTAAGAGAAGTACTATTATACTCATAATCCTTCTGTTGATCTCTAATGCAGCTTCTATGTCATGCAGATCGCAGAAAAACACCATGGTTAAAATCGGAGTACTATATCCCATGACCGGCGACCTTGCCGACAAGGGAATTGACTCCATTCGTGCGCTGCAGATGGCAGCTGATGAAATAAACGAATCCGGCGGAATAAGGTCTATGGACGGCGCACTGATTGAACTTGTATATGCCGACACAAAGGGTAACCCCGAAACAGGCTCAGCCGAAACCGAAAGGTTAATCATTCATGAAAAGGTTACCGCAATTATCGGAACATACCAGAGCAGTGTTACAAAAGCGGCAACACAGATTGCCGAACGTCACGAGACACCATTCATAGTGAGCATATCACTGGCCGACATAATTACTGAACGAGGTTTCCGCTATACTTTCAGAGTACAACCGAAGGCTGAATACTATTGCCGGGACCAGGTGCAGTTCCTGAGTGATTACTCGAAAGTGACACGACGCAAGATAAAACGCGTAGCCTTGCTACATGAAAATACAGACTTTGGAACATCCACTTCTCTTGCGCAAAAAAAGGCTCTTACAGCACGGGGTTATGAAATATCATCAGATGTTAGCTACGTGGCTGAAGGTGTAAAAGACCTGGGGCACGCAGTAAGAAAGGTACTGGCATCCAACCCTGATGCCATACTGACCGTTACATATTTTAACGACAGCATCCTGATATTCAGGGAGCTTTCCGCAAGAAGTATTACTTTGCCCGTCATAGACACCGCGGGCGGAACTGTTTCGAGCGATTTTATATCAACCATGGGTCGTGACGCTGAAAATATTTTCACCTCGGCAGAATACTCCAAATTCACGAATACAGGCAGGGATATCAACAGAAAATTCAGGATGCGTTACGGCATCGATATAACAGGTGACAGCGCTTATGCCTACCAGTCGATGTTTGTAATAAAGGACGCGCTTGAACGTTCGGGTTCGTCAGACAGACAACGCCTAAGGGAATACATTGCAGCCACAGACATGAATCAGGGCGAAAAAATGATACTCCCCGCGGAAAGGATCAGGTTTAACCATGAAGGGCAGAATGAATTTGCCCGGCTTTACATAGTCCAGATACAGAACGGCGAATACATACCTGTATGGCCCGCTGAATATGCTGCAGGCAGGATTAAATACTGAGATGGCCATGCGCAGAACCGGTAAATTTTTCAGCAGGATCGCATCACGGCTAAGACGCAGCCTTGCATCCAGGCTTATAGTTGCACTGATATGCGTGGTTATGGTTTCCTTAATACTTGTTGGAACCGGACTTATATACATCGCTGCAGATGCGAACGGCAAGAACACAGTATTACTGCAGCAAAAATATGCTGAGAAAGTTGCATCAATGATTTCCGATTACATTTCATCGGCATACGACGACCTTAAGCTTATAGATAACCTGGGTGTTCTGAAACCTGAAAATTATCGCGAACACACCGGGCTACTTGAAAACCTTATAATATACAAAGGTTCCGTGTTCAGCCAGATTATAGTCGCAGATTCCCGTGGTAATGAAAAAATCAAAATATACAGGTATCATACCTACATGTCTCACGAATACAAAAACCTTGCATCAACAACAGCATTCTCATCGGCAATCATCAGCGGTTTCTTCATTAGTCCTGTTTATATTTCAGAAGAGAGTGGGCTACTCTCGGTTCAGACTGCGGTAAGAACAATGAACGGAAGAAGTACCGGTGTAATTATCGCAGAAATAAATATCACCAGACTCTGGCAGGATATTTCACTGGTGAAGATCGGCAGCAGCGGTTACGCCTACCTTGTTGACAAAACCGGCAAATATGTTGCATCACAGCATCCATCCGATGTGTTTAAAAAACACGGCATGAACGTAATGAGTATACCGCCGGTTTCGGCATTCTGTAAAGATAAACCATTCAACGGAAAGATTCCATACACCGGCATTGACGGTAAACGGGTTATTGGTGCATACTCGTCAATACCCGGAACAGACTGGGCCGTGATTGCAGAACTACCGTCATCCGAGGCTTATGAGAGTTTCAGGTATATGATGATTTATCTGCTTTTACTGCTCACTGCCGGCACATTCGCTGCAGGCCTGGCAGGATTTATAACTTCAAAACGTCTTGTCAGCCACATGCACGCGCTTACTGAATCGGCAAAAAAAATGGGAAAGGGCGAACTGAATGTCGAGATACCGGGGCAGTCCGACACTGACGAAATTGGCATCCTGGCAAGGACTCTTAACCTGATGAGGTCACAACTTCAAGGGCTCTATTCGGACATGCAGAGCCATGTCGCCGAGCTCACCGAAACCCGTGATGCGCTTGTAAAATCAGAGGGCAAATACAGAGCACTATTTGAAAATTCCGGAAGTTCCCTGCTGATGATCGATGAGAATAACACAATATCAATGGTTAACCGGCACTTCGAACTTATGACAGGATACACAAGGGAAGAACTTGAAGGTAAAAAAACATGGATTGAATTTATTGCCGATAAAAACGATCTTGTAAAAATGCAGGAATACCATTTGCGCCGGCTTCAGGGTTCAACAGATGTACCCGCTGCTTATGAATTTCATCTCTACGCAAAAGATCGTACAATTCTAAGCTGCCTCATTAGCGTAGCGATTTTCCCTGAAACAAAGCAGTCATTTGTATCCATTATGGATATTTCAAAATTGCGGGAAGTCCAAAATGCCCTGATTTTAAGTGAACAAAGGTTCACCGCTGTTTTCAACAACTCATACCAATTCATAGCACTTATAGATAACACCGGAAAAATTATCGAGATGAACCAGACCGCTCTTGATTTTTCAGGTTTCTCCCGTGACAAACTGATAAACCATGATATAACCGAAACACCGCAATGGTCACACTCGCAGGAAGAACAGAAACAACTGAGGAGCGCGATAAACACAGCTGCCGGCGGAATTTCAATCCGCTACGAAACAACCAATCTGGCAGGAGACGGAAGCATACACGACATAGATTTTTCGATAAAACCGGTTTTTGACAGCAGCGGAAAGGTCGTGACCCTGATTGCTGAAGGCCGGGATATAACAGACAGAAAACTCTCCGATTCCAAACGCATTAAACTCGAAGAGCAGTTAAGACAATCTCAAAAAATGGAATCCATCGGAAGACTTGCCGGCGGCATAGCACATGATTTTAACAACGTCCTGGGTGGTATAATGGGGACTGTTTCTGTATTAAAGCATAAATTCGAAAAAGGCCAGGTTGAAACCGAGTACCTTAAAAATATGATTATGGTTATTGAAAAGTCCGCAAAACGTGCTGCCGGTATAGTAAACCAGATGCTCTCCCTGTCACGAAAGCATCAGACCGATTTTACCAGGATCGATTTAAACCGGTGCGTACACAATGTGGTTGAACTCTGCAGGAACAGTTTTGACAAGGGGATTGAAATTATTGAACACTACAATCTTCCGGCAGCCGAGGTCAACGCGGACGCATCCCAGATTGAGCAGGTATTTCTGAACATCTGCATTAATGCCGCTCACGCAATGACCATAATGCGACCCGATGAAGCACATATCGGCGGCACACTTACTGTCGAAATCGATAATGCGGCTGAAGGTAGCTCAATAATCCTGCCTGCACATCCGGGGAGCCAGCCTGAATTTTTCAGAATAAAAATCAGCGACACCGGTGTGGGAATAGATGAAGAAACACTGCCGCTGATCTTTGATCCTTTTTATTCCACCAAGGACAAAGAAAAAGGCACGGGACTTGGACTTACAATGGCATACAGCATAATACATGAACACAACGGCTACATAACAGTGAATTCAGAAAAAGGATCAGGCACCCTCTTTACCATACTTCTGCCCGTTGCATCGGGAGAAGCAATAACAGACAGGGGCAGAGAAAATTCTGATATCTTTTACGGAACAGGAAATATTCTGATTGTTGATGACGAAGAGGTCATGAGGAATGTGGCGGCAACCATCCTTGGCGAGTGCGGCTATGTGCCGGTCAGTGTTGACAACGGGTTTACCGCAATTGACATTATCAGGGATTCCCAGCCCGAAATAAGCCTTGTGCTCCTTGATATGGCAATGCCCGGAATCAACGGTAAAGAAACATTTCTTGAAATGAAAAAAATCAAACCCGTTATAAAGGTCGTACTAACTTCCGGATTCAGACATGACCTGCGGGTAATTGAAAGTATTAAATCAGGTGTTGACGGATTTATTCAGAAGCCCTATACAATATATAACCTCTCAAAGACTGTGCACGATGTGCTCAACCAGACTGAATCAGTATAATAAGTTGACAGTAATAGAACCGCCATTTTAACTGCTAAAAAAAACCGGACAACTCTGATGAATTCATTAGCTGCAAAACGCCTTAATTTCAGAATAGATGCGCTATCGCAGGGAACATCCGCACGTGCATGCAGGTTGCGCACCCTTCACAACGAGGTTATAACCCCGGTTTTTATGCCGGTTGCCACACTGGCTGTTCTGCGCTCACAGGATACTGAATCGGTCAGCGCACTCGGATTCCCCGTACTGCTCGCAAACACCTATCACCTGCTTCTACGGCCCGGTACCGCGGTTTTCCGAAAGACCGGAGGAATCCATAATTTTATGAGATGGGACAGGTCAATACTGACAGATTCCGGAGGATTCCAGGTTTTCTCGCTGTCAAAGGATGTGCGTATAACCGAAGAGGGCGCAAGGTTCAGGAGCTACATGGATGGCAGCAGGCTTATGCTGAGTCCTGAAACAAGTATCGAAACCCAGAAGATAATCGGCAGCGATATTATGATGGCCATGGACCAGTGCGTGCAGTCTACGCTTGAAAAAAAAATCT
>JAAYBQ010000247.1 GCA_012730035.1 Spirochaetota bacterium | reverse complement strand
TTGTATAAAGTAAGAAAACCCGAATTTGTACTTTTTATATTTACAATCATCTTTCTGCCGTTTGAATCTCTTGCCATGTGTATACCCGGCATATTTACAAGACCATCGGCTTTATTAAAAATTGCCACATTATTCATGTGCATTTCAATTACCGTAAATGAGTTCGAAGCACGAGCGTTGCGCATAACATCCCTGAATTTCATATAGTGATATGAATCACTTTTACCTTCCAGTACAGACCTATACTCAGGTTTGGCCGCAATTTCAATGAACCTGTTTTTTTTAAGAAGGTCGTAAAGTTTTCTCGAATATTTTATCGAGTAATACTCTTCAGGAAGTCCTGTAACACCGATTCTATTTGTTGTTATTCCACGCCATTCACCTGTATGGTCCTTACCATGTGCAGGTCCGAAGTAAATTGTTATTTTTTCACCCCTGGCCAGCTTCTCATGTAGTTCACCATACGTTGTGTCGATATAATTGATTATGTCAACGAGTTCTTTTTTTCTCGATTCACTCTTTTCATTTGAAATTATTTTATTTATCGTTGCAGATTGACTCTTTTTTAAATCATAAAGTTCTTCAGCTGTAAGAATGAGAGCCGGAGCGAGCAGAAAAAATATTGCGGCTGAAAAATTTTTTATCATAATCCCGGTCCGTTATTTTGTATTTTTTATATTCTGAAATTCAAGTTTTAGATCTTTCTTTTCTATGTCATAAAAGAATATATTATTTTCAGTGCAATTAATTTCATCAGGACTCATTAATCCGTAATTTTCCATAAGGGTTGATGCTTTTGCAGACTGGTTCCTGGTAAAAATAATTTTCATTTCACTCTGAAGATGCTTGATTGCTTCATATTTAATTTTTTCTTCTATCTGTTCCCGGGTGCTTGCAATGCATTCTTCGTATGTCAGAATGTATATAACTGCCCTGTATTTAGTATCACTAATCCACCCGGTTTTTTTAAATGTTTCATTGTAACCGTTTGATTTAACATCATCGTCAGGTGGATTGTTTTTTATAACCTCCCTGCCGCAGAATAAAAATGATAATATAACCAAGGCTGCAAGAGCCGGTATGAATCTGAAATATTTCATAATAGTGACCGTATAAAGTAGATTTACCGGTTAGACATGATAAAAAAATATTACCGGTATGTTTTATTTATCGGTGAAAAAGCCGTGAAGTTGAGTAAAGACAGTTAATTATTTAAAATTTTACTTTTTAAACCTGTCGAATATATTCTCACTACAAAAACTACAGAATTATCATGAAGATAGTACTCCTGTTCAACAACCGCTCGCGATGCAATTTCGTGAAATCTTGTTTTAAGTGAACTTATTTTTTCCGGTGTAAGTAAAGATTCAACGGTCCCGGTCTCTTTGCAATAAAATGTCATAATCTGGTTTACACATTCGTCTTTAAGCATGCTTTTTGCAGACATAAATGAACTTTCGCGTTGTTCAAGCTGGGTCAGTGAGTCTGCTGATGGTTTTCCATAAATAATGACCTGGAACACATCATCAGTAAGAGGTCCATTTATACTATAGTTATACTTTAAATTTTCAGGTACCGGATATGATGTACATGAGAAAAGAACCGAAAATACAAAAAATAATAATAAAACACCGGATACCGGTTTCATTTGTTTCCTTTTAATAAATTCAGGATAGAATTGATTTTATCTGCATCAGGATGGTTAGGCTTCATTGAAAGTACTTTTTCAAAATGGTATATTGCCTTCTGGTTATTTTTTAGATTTCTGTAGTATATCATTCCAAGTTCTTCGTGCGCCTCAACCTGAGAGGCGTTTATCTGGAGTGATTTTTCGAATGAAGATGCTGCGCGGTCATAACTGTTCTGATTTTTGTATGTAACCCCCATATCAAAATATGTTTTATAATCAACAGGATTAATTGATGCCGTTATATTATACTCCTCTATTGCTTCATCATACATCTTCATTTCACGGTAAACATTGGCCAGGTTGTAATGAGCCATTGCAGATTTAGGTGAATTCTCTACAGCTTTTTTAAACTGCTCGGCAGCTTTGTCGAATATTTTTTTATTATAATACATTCTGCCGAGATTTATGTATGCATTTGTATAAGAAGGGTTGTTTTCAATCGCTTTTTCGTACGATTCAATAGCCTTCATTTCATCATTCATTCCTTCATAAGCTTTTCCGATTTCGTAGAAAGATGCGGCATCACCACCTTTAAGTTCTGATGCTTTCTGGAAAAGGGGTATTGACTCGGACCAGTTCTTTTTTGACTGGCTTATAAGTCCAAGGTTAAAATATGCCTGGTAGTACTGAGGGTCAAGGGATATGGTTTTCTGGTAAAAACCGGCCGCATTGTTATAGCTCTTCATCTCATGATAAGTTTCACCAACCTTGAAATTTGTATCAGGATTATCCGGACGGAGCTCAAGGTCTTTTGAAAAATATTTAAGCGCTTCACTGTGATTTTTGGATTCAAGGTGTATGTTGCCTATGTTGAAATAGGCGCGGTCAAGCTTCGAGTCAATCTGTACAGCTTTCTGGAAATCGTTCATTGCTCCGCTCTTGTCGTTTTGTTTCAGTTTGGCAAGCCCCCTGTCGAAATAGGCTTTCGCATTATCAGGATCGTTGGCTATTGCCTTGTTGAATGACTGGACAGACTGATTGTAGCTTTTTTCAAGGTATTGAATCTGACCAAGCCTGTACCATGCGTCTGAATTTTTTGGATTTGCAGAAGTTGCCTTATTGAACGACTCTTTCGCCTGTTCATACATTTTATTATGAAAATATATTCGTCCCCTCCAGTAGTGGGAATAATCATCATTTTTATCGAGCTCAACGGCTTTTGCGTATGCTTTCAGTGCATCATCAAATTCCCTCGAATTTCTGTGCCTGTCCCCTATCTCTCTCCAGTTCTGCGCGTCTTTTGAAACATTGTTTGCAGGCTGATTGTTCCCGGTTTTATCATCAAGCGCAGTGTCTGTTATTTTTTCGTTCTGCCCCGCCGAATCCGAAGTATCAACTGCGTTAACAGTATTATCTCTGTCATTTACGGCGTTTGCAGTCCTTTCAGAATCATCATTCTTTTTCTTAATATTATACTGTCGTGAGTATTTATCCCGCAGCCCTTTGTCCCTGTTATTATACTCCAGTGCTTTCTTATAATATTTTATGGCATTTTCATAATCACCATTCCCGGCATAGATATCTCCTATTTTTTCTGCTGCAGCCCAGCTGGTTCCGTCCAGAGCAAGTGCTTTTTTGTAAGCCTCAAGCGCGGCATCTCTGTTCCCGAGCATCATCTCGCTGTCACCAAGCGCATAATAATATCTGCTTTTACGCGGGTCTGATTTTATTGCTTTTTCAAAATTATTTTTTGCATCTCCAGGCCGGTTCATCTTTAAATAAAGAGCACCGAGATTATAAAAACCTTCAGCATCACCTTTACCATTTTTAATTCCTTCCTCCAGTACTGCGATTGCTCCTTTAATATCACCTTTTTTTAATTTCTGATCTGCAATATTTTTATAACTCTCCTGATCCTCGGGGGCAACCTTCTGCGCAGTCCTGTATTCCTTCAAAGCTTTATCAAGCTCGTTCTGCTGATCATAAACATTACCGGTTTTATTGTAGGCCTGTGGATTTTTAGGTTTATTTCTTTTTGCGCGTTCATAAACTTCTATCGCCTTGTCATAATCTCCTGCAAGTGCATAAGCATGACCCAGTCCGATTAGGGCAGGGTAGTTGAACGGGTCAATTTTGAGAGCTTCGTGATAATATTTAATTGCGTTATCAAGGTCATTCATCGATTTATAAAGTTCAGCAATTTTATAGGGGTATTCAGGATTGGCGGGCTCAAGTTTAAAAATCGCCTTGTACGATTCAATAGCTTCAAGTCTTGCATCGCGTATTTCATCAGCAGGATCGGAAGAACTGAAAAATGTAAAGTATCCGGCTGCAAGCAGAAGTATGGCGATTCCTGCGATTGCCGCGTTTCTTATTCTGTTGTCACCCCTGTAGTACATGTTTCCTCCGATTGTTATAGATCATCATCAAGGTATATCTCTTCGATCTTGTCAGTAGATTTTTTCTTTTCGTGGTCAGCTTTTTTATTTTCAGTCTGGCGGTCCCTGGTGTCAAGTGTAGCTCCGCCCAGAAGAAGTGCTTCTTCGATCGACACATCGCTTCCCTCAGGGGGAAGCTTAAAGTTGGGGTCCTTTAGGAGTGCGATGACGCGCTTGATATTTTCATACTGAGGATCTTCGGGCACAAGGCTGATATACCTTTCCCAGTACTGTATAGTGCTCTCCTTGTCACGCAAAAGCATAAGGGTCGTCAGGCCCTTATGGTAATATACAATGTTCAGCCCCGGATTAAGCTGAAGAGCTCTGTCAAAATTTT
>JAAYBQ010000246.1 GCA_012730035.1 Spirochaetota bacterium | reverse complement strand
TTTAACGTTAACAGGCGGCCCTGGATTTTTCCCGACGCCGGCTCTGTTGATGAACTGATCTCTGTAATACACAAGTGCCCTTCGGGCGCCCTTGCATACACCATTGACG
Organism: Spirochaetota bacterium; assembly: GCA_012730035.1. GTDB lineage: Bacteria > Spirochaetota > UBA4802 > UBA4802 > UBA5550 > JAAYBQ01. The sequence continues at coordinate 18,813 of JAAYBQ010000246.1, read as the reverse complement.
GTGTACTTCATAAACGCCTGTACGAAGGTGAGCCTAAAATAAGGGCGCTCTCAAAAGGACCCATTGAAGTTTACGGCGACATTGAGCTTAAAGATGACCAGGGTACTCAGCCCGAAACGCCGGACCACTATGTTCTTTGCGGATGCGGCTGTACAAAAAACACCCCCTTCTGCAGCGGCGAACACTTAAGGAAAAAGCGTAAGGCGGATTGATTGGATAATCTTTTAATACATGCGGAGAATGTTTCTGCCAGGTTCGGCAATGTTACTGTTTTTAAAAACATTTCGTTCAGGCTTGAAACCGGCAGTTCCATGGCAATAACAGGCCCTAACGGTTCTGGCAAATCGACACTGCTGCAGATAGTCGCGGGGCTGCAGCGGACAGTTTCAGGCACTGTGACACGCAGGGTTAATGACGCTGAAATCACAGTAGAAAATTTCTCCGCGCACGCAGGCTATACGGGGCCGCTGGTTAACCCGTACGACATGCTCACTGCAGCAGAAAATCTTGCCTTCACAATTAAAGATTCTGCCGCAAAGGAACGGGTCATCCACCTGCTCGATTATTTTGATCTTTACAAGGAGCGCAATAAAATTGTAAAACATTTCTCGTCGGGAATGAAGCAGCGGCTTAAACTGATACATGCATTCATCAATGACCCCGTAATAATCATGCTCGATGAGCCGGGCAGCAACCTTGACTCAACAGGCAAAGATAAACTCTTTGCAAAAATTGAAGAACTTAAAGCAGGCCGTATTGTAATTATTGCATCTAACGAACAGGACGAAATTAATCTCTGCGGCGAACGGGTCGAACTTGGAAAACAGAATATATAAACACCTTAAAAAGGATATCCTGGTTGAATTCCGCAACAGGTCTGCCGTGAACATAAGCTTCGCGTTTGCGGGTATCACCACAATCGCCGTAAGCCTTGCCTCTGGCGGAATAAGGCTGGACGCGAACATCCAGTCTATCCTTTTCTGGATAATCATATTCTTCAGCGGAATGAGCGGGCTTGCTCACACATTCATACGCGAAGAGGAGGAGAGAACAGCCCTCTTCCTGGCTATACATTCCATTCCCGAAGAGGTCTACATATCCAAGCTGCTTTTCAACCTGGTATTTTTTATATTCATCGCGCTCGTTGTCAGCCCGCTCTACATCTTTTTTATGCACGCTATTCCGGTCCACTTTACTCACTTCTGTCTTACGGTGCTTTTCGGCAGCATCGCAATAGCATCGGTCTCAACAATACTGGGCGCCATAGTGTCAAAGGCAGAAAACCGCGGGACCCTTTTTACTGTGATATCGTTCCCCCTTATGCTCCCGGTGTTATGGATTGCCATAATGAACACAACAGCAAGCCTTGAGCCGGGCGCGGCCCCGGGATTTCAGAGCATCCTTTTTTTACTTGCCTTTTCAGGGGTCATCATCTCCGCATCATACCTGTCATTTAAATTTATCTGGATGGAATAGAATGAAAGCTTTGCGGTTTATTTTTTATATACTACTCGTTGTTATGATGCCTGTGGTCTTTTACATGGCGCTGGTGTGGGTGCCCCCCGCAATGGGGCTTGGCGACGCAAGCAGGATACTCTACTTTCACGTACCCGTGGCATGGAGCAGCGTCCTGGCATTCCTCGCAGCCGGTTACTACTCGGTACGTTACCTTACCAAAGAGGATTACAGGTACGAGCTTTACGCATGGAACGCCGCGTTCACGGGCCTTGTCTATTCCACACTTACGGTTGTCACTGGTTCAATATGGGCGCACATCAGCTGGAATATATGGTGGAACTGGGACCCGCGCGAAACATCGGCGGTTATACTTCTTCTTATCTACATCGCGTACATAAGCCTCTACTCTTCACTTAAAGAGAGGCCGGGGCGCGGAAAGATCAGCGCGGTTTACCTTATCATTGCTGCTGTGGTTATGCCGTTCCTGGTCTTCATAATCCCGCGCATATACTGGTCGCTCCACCCGGACATGATCTTTAACACAAAAAATAAATTCGACATGGAATCCTCCATGCGCATCACTCTCTTTACATCAATGGGCGTGTTCACCCTGCTCTATTTCTTCATTATAAATCTTATGAACCGCGCAGCTGTTCTTGAAAAAAAGATCCAGGAGAAAATTCATGATAACTGAAGTTATAGTTTCACTCTGCGTAATATGGGCGGGCATTGCTTTTCTGATCTTCAGGGTTGACCGCAGAATATCTTCACTCGAAAGGAAAATAAATGAATAACAAAAAGATCTTTGCCTTCGTTATATTTATCTCGCTTGTGGTGGCTTCTATCCTGCTCCTTGGAAAGGACATGTTTTCACCCTATGTTTCATTCGAATACGCACAGGCGCATCCTGACAAATATGTTCAGGTTATAGGCAGGTTGGGGAACAATGTCCCTGCCAACACTGAAGGTAAGGGCTACACCTTCACCATGACCGGTGAATCGGACGAACAGATGGCCGCATGGACCGCTGAGGCAAAGCCCGCGAACTTTGAGCATGCCGAAGAACTCGTGGTTATCGGCAAATTCTCCAGAGAGAAGAACATATTCGTGGCAGACAAGGTGCTGACCAAATGCCCGTCAAAATACAAAAAGGAAAATAATTAATATGACCATCGGAACAATACTGATTGCAATTGCGATGATACTCTCTGCTTCGTCTGCGATTTTCTTTATGCGCAGCAGAAACGGAACAGTCCCGCTGCAGATAAACGCGGGCCGCAGGATATACTTTGCATCAACCCTGCTGATTCTGTTTGCCGTTTTAATGCTCCTTAACAGCCTGCTTAACAACGAATTTCAGTACGCTTATGTTTATGGCAATTCATCGGCAGATATGGGTATAGCCTACAAAATAGCCGCGCTCTGGGCAGGGAGCGAGGGTAGCTACCTTATCTGGACGCTTATGCTTAATCTGATGGGACTCTTTTTAATATACAGAAAGTCCGAGAACGAGGACCTGCTCCTTGCTGTTACCTCGCTGGTGCAGGCGCTAATGCTTGTAATTGTTCTGGTAAAAAGCCCTTTTGTGAAAGTTTGGGTTGAAAATCCTTCATTTCACCCGGGAATGGTCCCGACCGATGGCCAGGGGATGAATCCGCTGCTTATGGACCCCTGGATGATTGCGCACCCGCCGGTTCTTTTTCTGGGTTACGCGTCGGCCACAATAATATTCGCATATTCAGTTACTGCGCTTTTAAGAAAAAATTTTAACAGCTGGATTGAACCTGCGTACAGGTGGCTCATGTTCAGCGTCCTGACCCTGGGCCTGGGAATATTCATGGGAGGGTACTGGGCATACACAGTTCTCGGCTGGGGCGGGTACTGGGGCTGGGACCCAGTAGAAAATTCATCGCTCATTCCATGGATCATCAGCATCGCTCTCATTCACTCAATGCTGCTTCAGAAACGAAAGTCTGTCTTAAAGAAAACAAACATCGGGCTTGCGCTTCTATACTTTGTTCTTGTATTCTACAGCACATTCCTTACGAGAAGCGGTATACTTTCAGACTTTTCAGTTCACTCGTTCCAGGAATCGAACCTTAAAATATATCTTAGTATCATGCTCATACTCCTGGTCATTGCTTCACTATTTATTTTTCTGAGACACTTCAGAAGCATCAAGTCTGAACCCCTTAAAGAAGAGCTCTTCAACCTTGACAACATGACCGTATTCGGCATAATAGTTCTGCTGTTCTATTCGTTTATAATTCTTGCGGGAACCTCCATGCCCATACTCACAGGGCTTACGGGAAAAGATCCTGTGCCTGTAACTTCTAATTTCTACAATAACATATCAGTTCCCATGGGAATCATGATACTCCTTTTCATAATTCTCTCGGCAGTTACATCTATAAAATACCAGCGCAAAATACTTGTTCCTGCCGGCTTAATTGCCGTAATTCTCTCAGCCCTGGTTACTTTCTTATCCGGTTTTAACCCGGTTGTTATTGCATTTCTTGCTGTATCATTTTTTCTGATGCAGCTTATGGTTTATGACATGTTCACTAAAGGCCGCGGCATAATCCTTTCTTCGCGTACTGCCCATCTTGGTATCGCGGTAATGGTCACTGGCATTATAATTTCGGGCTTCTATTCATGGACCGAACAGGTCAGGGTGAATGCCGGCCAAACGGTAAAAGCCGGCGGCATCTCGCTCAGGGTTAACGGTTTTATTGATGGTCCGGACCAGGGGATAGGACTTACCATTTTCGAAAACGACTCAAGTCGCGATGTTAAACTGGCATACAGGCTTAACGAAGAGATGCAGGCCTTCTACAAGGAGCCGTACCTTGTTCCGGGTGTTACCGGGGATTATTATATCGCACCCGAGGAGTATATCTTCTCGGCTGCGGAATATGGTACAGAATTATTCCACAAGGGCGAGGTAAAAGATGTTACGGGCCTTAAGGTCAGGTTCAGTAAATTCGACATCAGGAATATGGGTAAACCGGACATGTCAATCTACGCTGAACTCTCTATCAATGGAAAACAGTATAAACCGGGACTCTACCTGCACAACAACGAAGTTAAAAGCGCAAATATAACCATTGCAGGCGCTGACCGCGTAGTCTCCCTTGAAAAAATACTCGTGGATCACGAAATAGCCATAATAAGGATTTCACCCTCAGCAAAAGATGCCTTACCTCCCGATTATGCGGTACTGAGCGTGTCTTACAAGCGTATGATCTGGCTTGTGTGGCTTGGAACACTTTTAATAAGTGCGGGATTTGCCCTTTCAATGACAAGACTTTACAGAGTGAAAAAAGTTAATTAACAAGTTAACCTTCTCCTGTCCTTAACCGGGGACAGGAGAAAAACCTCCGGCTTCATGATTCAGCAGCATCCTCTTGATATCCACACCACCGGAAAAATTCCCCACAGCACCGCCGCTTTTAATCACCCTGTGGCATGGAACTATTACCGGAAAACGGTTGCCTGCCATTGCATTACCGGCAAACCTGCCCCCCCGGGGTATTCCGCTTTTTGCTGCAAGAGCCCCGTAACTTATTGTCTCCCCTGCTGAAACATTTACCAGTTCCATGTAAAGACGAAGCGCTTTCGCTGTATACCCCGACATATCAAGCACTATTTTCTTTGCGCCCGGAGACACCGGGTAATCCATTGAACCGCCTGTTCTAAAGATTATTGAGTACCCGGCATCATCTTTTCTGCCGGAATAATCATCAAGCCAGTTAAAGAGCATGCGGACATTGCGGGGCAGCGGGGTTGATTTTGCCGTATGTGCAGAAATAAAATCTATGGATTTAATTGTTTCATGGTCTGCAGCAACCCTGAGACAGAATAGATGGCTGCTGTAAAAAAAATCAGTAATTTCAGATGAAGCTTTCATGCATGAAGAATCTTTGCGGCCTCAGCCCGGTCCGATTCAATCTGCTTTACAAGCGCATCGGCTGATTCAAACTTTCTCTCGTCGCGGATCTTGCCGTGAAAAATCAGTGAAAGTTCCTCTCCGTATATATCTTCGTTGAATCCGAATATATTTACCTCAATACTCATGGCAGTGCCGTTAAACGTGGGATTAAAACCTATGTTGAGCATCCCTCCGTATTCTTTTCCCCTGATGTTTACAGACACGGCGTATACCCCGACTGCGGGGATTATCTTGTCAGGCGAAGATGGCTTCACATTGGCCGTGGGATAACCCAGCTGCCTGCCGCGCCCATCTCCCTTTATTACCCTGCCCGAGATGGAATATTTTCTGCCCAGAAGTTTTTCGACCCTCTCCATATTTCCGCTGTCAAGTTCCCTGCGGAGCAGGGTCGATGATACAGCACTCCCCTCTATTGCTTCAACCGGGACCTGCGTAATAAGTATGCCCGTGCGCTTTGCAAGATTTTTAAGGTAATCAATGTTCCCCTCGCGGTTTTTGCCGAATGCATGGTCATAACCTATAACGATCTCGCGCGCTCCAAGCCTGCCTATAAGCAGTTCATGATAGAACTCTTCGGCAGTAAGATCAGCCACCTCGCGCGTAAACTCAAGCATTACAATATTCCTTACCCCGAGCTCTGCAAGGGCCTGCTGTTTCTCCTCCACAGTGGTGATCATGCGGCATACAGATCCGGGATGAATAACTGTCCTGGGGTGGTTCCTGAATGTAATGACAAAGGGTTCGCCTGAATGTTCGCGTGATTTTAAGAGAAGAGTTTCGATAATCTTTCTGTGGCCGGTATGTACTCCGTCAAAGTTGCCTATTGTTACGACAGGATTAATTATACTGCCGTCATTTTCAGGTATTTCGTGATATAATCTTATGCTTTCACAGCTCATAACCGGTTCCGCCAGAAGTTATACCATTCTGCAATTCTACCGGCTCTTTTCAAGATATTTTTTATCCTTTCTTTTTGCCGGCAGTCCCGTTATCATGGTAAAAAATATTCCGGCAAATATGCCCAGTACATCGGCTCCCAGGTCTGTCACTGAGCATGAACGCCCGGGCATCAAAATCTGCACCGCCTCAATAATTATTCCGTACAGCAGAAGCCATAATCCTGACACCAGGAACCTTCCCGGATAAACCTTCAGTGCCAGAAAACTTAAAACCATAAATGCTGCAATATGGTTAAGCTTATCGCTAAAACCTGTTTCGGCAGCGTAAGGCGCGGGTGTAAGCGCAACTATCGTTATAACCGCAATGCATGTCCATAACATGCATTTATAAAACTTAACGGTATTAAAATTCATCCCGCGATATTCCCCCTTCAACTCAGCATTTCCAACGTGAAATTATTGCCGGCAACTGCCGTTTAAAAAACGAAGAGCCTGGCCGACTCTCCGTTCTGTAACACCGGCAGAACTGATTGCAACACTATTTTCGTTTTGCCAGTTCCTCCTCTTTGAGTTCCTTTCGCAGTATCTTGCCTACCGCGCTCTTCGGGAGAGTTTTCCTGAATTCAACCTCTCGCGGCAGTTTATATTTAGCTAACTGCCTGCTGCAGAATTCTATAATCTCCTCCTGCGTGCAATCTTCGCCCTCACGCAGCACTACGAAAACCTTAATAATCTCCCCCATCACATTGTCAGGTATGCCCACAGAGCATGCCTCGCTTATTTTAGGATGGCTGTAAAGCACCTCATCAATCTCCCGCGGGTACACGTTGTAACCCCCGGTTATAACCATGTCCTTCAGCCTGTCAATTATAGAGAAGTACCCCTCGTGGTCCATTACCGCAATATCACCCGTGTGCAGCCAGCCGTCACGCAGTGCGTACGCAGTCTCACTCTCCATCCCCTTGTAGCCGCTCATTACCTGGGGCCCCCTGACAACCAGTTCACCGCTTTCACCCTGCGGCATGTCGGTTTTACCATCCCTTATGTCCACTATGCGGCACTCTGTGTCAGAGAGCGGCAGACCTATTGTGCCCGGCTTGGTTCTGCCCTTTATAAGCGGATTAATATGCGTAACAGGTGAAGCTTCTGTAAGGCCGAAACCTTCGCAGATAACCACTCCAGACTTCTGCTCAAATTTGCGTATTATTTCAACCGGCAGGGATGCGCTCCCGGAGAAACACCCCGCAATATTTTTCAGTTCAAGTTTGTCTATGTGAGGATGGTTAAGCAGGCCTATATACATCGTTGGAACCATGGGTATAAAGGTAGGTCTGAATTTCATAAAAGTTTCGAATAGCTGTTCCGGCTGTGGTTTGGGAACAAGTATATTTCCCCAGCCCATATAAATTGCGAAATTCATGGATATGGTAAGGCCGAACACATGAAAAAACGGAAGCGCCCCAAGCATCTTTTCCTCACCCCTTTTCAGGTGCGGAAACCATGCCTCAACCTGCTGCAGCTGTACACAGAGATTTTTGTGAGATAGTATTACCCCCTTTGATACACCGGTTGTTCCTCCAGTGTACTGGTACTGGGCCACGTCGTTAAAAGAGATATTTACTACGGGCGGTACGGGCGGTGCGCTTTTTATTAAATCCCTGAAGCGGTAAATATCAGGGGCAGGGTTTACCTCTGCTGCAAGCCCCTTCTTTTTTGCCACAAGGGGAAAAAGAAGACTTTTAGGGAACGGAAGATAATCCCCGATGGAAGCAACTATTATCTGCTTCACCCTGGTCTGCGGCCTCAACGCGATCATCCGGTTTGCAAGAAGGTCTATTGTCACAAGGAGTTTTGCTCCTGAATCAGTCAGCTGGTGCAGAAACTCCCTGTCAGAATATAGCGGGTTATTCATTACGACAACGGCTCCTATCCTCAAGATGGCATAGTACGCCACAACGCACTGAATTGTATTGGGCAGGACGAGTGCTACGCTATCCCCTTTTTTTATACCGAACCGGTCAAGCGCAGCGCCAAAGCGGTCAACCATCCGGTCAAGCTCTTTAAAGTTCAGAGTGTATCCCATGAAATTCAGGGAGTTCAGGCCGGGAAATTTTTCCGCTTATCTTCTAAGAAGATCAGGTATTACTATCTCATCAACATTTAATTCTGCCGGAACTCCCGGCGCATAAGACTTTAACCACGGTTTATCCCGGTAGATGTTCTTTTCAGACTCGCTGTAATTCATAGACGCCTCCAGTTAAATGATTTAATTATAAATGCCTGCTCTTTTAAAGTTATAGCATTTATACATTTATACCAAAGTGTCAAATGTTTTTCCGGCATTCCGCTTAAAGTATGCATTTACAGCCCGGATTACATCAGATTTAAAAGACCCAATGTAAATTAAGGGCAAAAAAGTATATACACGTTGTGCAACTTATCTGTATACTATCATAAAAGACACAACAGCGGTTTTGATCCGAATGATAAAAAAACATATTGCCATTGCGCTCATCCTCATCACTGCGCCCCTGGCAGTTCCAGCAACTGCAGAGATACCTGGCGTGATCTATCACCTGAACGACAGGGGCGAGGTGATCGGACGCTTCAGCATTTACGCAAAAGAAGACATACTCTTCTGCACGGGCGATGACCCTGCAGGCACCGAAAACAACCGCGCTGCAGAGCTTATGCTCCTGGGGGAGTTTACCGCTGCATCACAGCTGCTGGAGGATGCGCTCATACATGCTCCCCTCTTTCTTCCGTTCCGCTACAACCTGGGAATATGCTACCTCTACCTGAACAGGCTGGACGTTGCCATGATGCACTTTACAAAAGCGAAGCACCTTGTGCCCGAATACGACAGGATATACCTGCAGATAGGATACATCTATGACCGTAAAAACGACGAAACACGCGCGCTGGAATATTTCCGTGCTGCGCTAAGGCTTAATCCGACAGAACTTAACACATACATCCTCATAGGTAATATCTATTACAGAAGGAACCAGATCAGCCTTGCCCGCAGGCATTATGAACGTGCTCTGAAGATAAATCCCTCTTACCCCAACGGCCTGCTGGGTCTTGCCAAGATACATTTTCAGAAAGAGGAATATATAAAAGCTATAGTTCTTTTTAAATCTATTGATACAAGCGGTGAATATGACAAATCGCTGCATTTTTACTACGCAGAATCATCCTTCAAGCTTGGTGATTACCGCAGGGCAGCAGAGGAATATGAAAAACTTTTAAGTTTCAGGAATGACCGTTTTTTTCTTGTGAACTCCGTGCTTCTTATAAAGCACAAACTTGATCTGTCACGACGATTCATAGAATAGAAAGATGCCTATTTTATGGTAAGCTTTGAAATTTCAATCCTGTAGAGATTGTAGGCGTTAGTAAGCATCATCTTTATGTTCCTGTTAAGCTCACGATCGGTGGATCTTCTGTTCATATACTTTTCAATTTCATCAAACTGGTTTTTAAGCTTTATTCCTATATTTTCAAGCTCTCCCGCGATTGCAATTGATGTGGTAGACCTGTTTCCCGATGACACGGTCTTTATCTGCGCTTCAACCTGGGCCTTAAGCTCCTTCTGCCGGTCAATCTCCTCCTCTTTGCTGTCGAGCAGGGAGATTGCAACCTGGGTGAAATTAACAGGTGATATATACTCGTAGTGTGATTTCCCGTAAACAATTTCAGAAACAAGCATTTCGGGAAGTATAATCGAATAGAACCGGCTCCTTATAAGCTCCTCCGTTTTATCATCCACAAATATCCTGCCTGCAACAGGAAGCCTGCCTGCTGCCCTGTTAACAAGTCCCGGGTACTCGAACAGTTCTTCGCCGGAGACAATAAATTCATCCGTTACAAGGTTTATCCCCACATGTATATTTCTGTCTACGGCATTTGAATTGTTATAATTCCGGATTCCGTCGCATATTGACATTGCGGCTGCAAGCGCTTCAAATGGACTGTTGTAACATATAGTTATGCCGTTGCTCTCCTTGTGCGAAATGTTTCCGGATGTACCCTTAAGTTCTGGTATCAGCAGCAGGTCACAGAGCAGATAGAGTTCAATAAGTTCGTAATAGTTTAATCCCTTTTCAAGCTCATCAAAATTCAGGATATCCACGGTAAGTACCGTCATCTTTTTCCTGTCTATTCCCGTAAACCTGTTGCTCTCCCTGGAATGCGTTCCCGGCTGCGGAAGTTCGTATTTTCTGAAAATATTTATGATAAAACTTTCTATCTCTTTCAGTTCCTCTTCGGGCAGTTTGCGCAGTATATCTATAATATCCCTGCTTATCCCGTACTCCTCCCGCAGAAGTGAAACCAGGAAAAAATTAAAATCGGGTGTATGAATATCTCTGAGCACAGAAAGAATTTCGCGCTGAATGGCCCTGTTTTTAATTATTAGCATCTCGCGCACAGACCTGAACGCGTCCTTGTTACCAAGCCTTATAAGTATCATGCACGAGAAAATCCTTACCCTTATGCCGGGGTCCTTAAGGTATTCCTGTACCTGGCGCGAAAGCTGCTGCTTGCTGTAATCCGCCCGCACTGCCATTATCGAACATATAGATTTAACTATGGTCTCTTTAAGAACCTGGTTCTTCTCATTTATAAAGAGTTCATGCAGGTATTCAATATCCTCGGTAAATGCGCAATGGCCCAGGCCGGCAATCGCTTTCTGTCTTATTATTCCGTCGCTGTTGTTTTCAAGAATCTGCTTAAACACATTGGCGGCATTAATGTTCGACTTGACGTCCCGGGTCATCAGTATTCCGGTAATGCCCGAGACAATTTCACTGTTTGACGCAAAATTGGTTTTCAGGTATTCCACAAGTATGTTAAGAAGACGCTTCTCGGTAAAAAGGGGCAGTAGCTGAATCGCCTTAACCTGTTCCTCGGGAGACCCGGCGGTGAGCATAATCTCTACTTCACTGAGCATATACGAATAATTTATCCTGCTCAGGGCAAATATGGCAGACTCATATATCTCCGTATCAGGATACTTTTTAAGATAGTTGTATATATAAACCAGGGACTTGGCCGCGCCCTCAATCTGAAGCGCTTCGATTATGCTGCATAACCTGACAATCCTTGACTGCAGGTACCTTTTGTCAAAATTAACCGTTTCCAGCCTGGCCACACTGTTATCCCTGGAAACCCTGTCATCGTCCAGCATAAGGTCAATCAGCGATGAGAGCGATTCTGTATCTTCCGGCGCAACGTAATTAATCCATTCTGCCATCACCGGGATTATTCTACGCGCAAAATCCTTACCCTCATTGGCAAATCCCCCCAAAAGTCTCCTCTTCTGTTCAGGATTCATTTTTCTCAGCATGTAGTTTCTTACACGACGGAAATTTTCGGGCAGCGAGTTATCAACCACATCAGGTATCATGAACTCTCTTCTGTATGTCTCGAAAAAAGCCTCAAGCGTAGCAGCAATGTAACTGAACATTTTGTCCCTGAAGAGTGTATATGTCCTGGACTTCTCCCTTGCGCTGAAGTATTTTCTGAAAATATTTACAACCAGTTCATTTTCCCTCTCCTGTTCCATGTCCATGGAAATAAGGCTCCTCAGAAGTTTTTCCGGGAAGCGTATGAGCGTAATATTGCTGTAAATAGAATAGAGTACCATGCGCCTTAGACTCTCATCCCTTGATTCAAGTGCCTTCATGGCATATATGGCTGATTCGCGATGGTTGCACGAAAGCATTGCATTGATGAATGAGGATTTTGTTTTTACGGAATAGTTTTCGTACCTGGATGTAATCTTGCCGAGCAGGACCTTGACATTAAGAAGCAGCTCCTGGTCTGCGGTCATCTGTTGCTCGACAAATTCCCCGTGATGCGGATTATCGCCAGGCTCATCTGCACTATCCTCTTTATATATATCTTTGTTCAGATTATATATTGAAAGAAAAACATAATATGAAATTTCATCATCATTACGCTATAAAAGCTCTTCATATATTTCTATCTTTCTTACAATTGAGAGAGCGCTTATTGCGCTGTATAAATACCTGGCATTTTCGCTGCTGCGAACTGATGACACAATATACGAAACAGCCTCATCCTCACCCGCACCGATCTTTCTTAATATTTCAAATGCCTTTCTGACAAGCCTTTCCGATTCATTATCATCTTTATTCAGTTCAATAAAATTAATTACTGTCTTTATGTCTCCGGCACTGCCGTTTCTGCAGATGAAATCAAGAATTATATCCTTTTCAGGCAAAGATATTTTTTTTTCAAGCAAAGGGGAAATAACGGGAAGCAGTGATTGATCATCAAAACCGGCAAGCGCATTAATGGCACTGGCTGAAATATCCCCTCCTTTCTCTACTTCTCTAAGCAGAAGATTTTTACCGGCTTCGGATTTCAGGATACCCAGTATATTGTGAAAAGCAACCCTTTCGTAAGGTTCCAGCTTAAAACTTCTGCTTATGTCCAGCTTAATTGACTGGAGAAAATTTTTTTCTTCGCTCAAGGGATTATTCCACCTGTGATTGTTTTATAAATACCCGTATTTTTAAAAAAAATCTTAAATACGACTGTTATTCGCCTTATATTTAATGTCGGTTTATTTACTTACATGGAAAAGAGAAAATCTCAGAGCATATCATCATTTATAACTGCTCTAAAACACCCGTTTTTTAAAATACGGGCTCATCGATGTATCAAAAAAGTTAAAGATTTACTATTGAAAATAAATTGACTCAGATGCGGTATTTATATTAAATTCAGTCTGATTCAACATGGGCAATCAATTCTATAAGGTGAAGGAGCATTATAATGAAAAAAGTATTCAAAGTCTCATTATCCTGTATTCTTCTTGCTGTTATGGTATCCTGCGGCGGCGGTAAAAGCGTCAAGGATGACAAGGCATCAGGAAAGGGCAATCCTAACAGGGGCCAGGAGACCGGGTATGCAACAATATTCGATAACGATACAGCGCTTGCAAGGGACAGGGCAACCGACGATGCTAAAAGAAAACTGGTAATACAGATACTCGGCGAATCGATCAGGGGCCAGAGTATCATGGAGAATTACGAACTGGTATCAAATATAGTAGAGGCTAAATCTTACGGGCTTGTAAAGCAGATTAAAGTGATCAAGCAGGGCAAATCGGGTGATACCGAGTATTTTGTCACTATCGAAGGTACTGTTGAGCCCGGCGTTGTTGAAGACGCTATCGAAGATGCCCTTGAAAGATACGGAAGGCCTAAATTCATGGTGCTCGTCGATGAGAACATCGAAGGTAAAAAAAATGCTCCGGGCATGACTGTCACTGAACTTACCATCATGAATATTATGGGCAATTCGGGCTTCGAATTTGTCGATGCTGCCATGACCCAGGAGCTCATGAAAAAAGAGAGATCAAAAATGCAGAAAGCCGTTTCAGGTAAAGTCTCCGACGACGTTCAGGATCTTCTGCTTGATGATGCCGGTGCAGAGGTAATAATTTTCGGTACTGTCGTGGTAACAGACCAGTCTTCCGCAATGAGCGAATACACAAAGAACATGAAATCAAAACAGGCTAACATAAATCTTAAAGCGGTCGATGTTTACACCGGAAGCATAATTGCTACGGCAGTTGGAAATGCTGCAAGCGTTCACATTGACGGAAATACTGCAGCAAAAGATGCTATTCAGAAATGCCTCGGCCAGAGCAAACTTCTTGGTAAAAACGACGACGACAACAGGTTCCAGGCCGGCCTCTTCATGGAAACGATAATAAAAAAATTCGTGAAAGCTGCAAACAACAGGGAGATTAAAATTATAATCGCAGGGCTCAGCGCAGCCGAGCTGAAGGATTTTAAAGACCAGGTCTCTAACAGGATTCGCGGTGTGCAGAAAGTAATTGAAAAAGGAAGGGACGGTAGAGCTGCCAAACTTGAAGTCTACTTCGCAGGAAAAACAAATGATTTTGAGGATGAACTTTCAGCCAAGGCATCAGCAATGGGCTATGAAATCAGTGTAACCGCATCCAGACCGAACAAGCTTATCATGACCGCGAAAAAAATCGACTGATTACGAACACCAGCTTTTATGAAGAAGGCTGCCCCGGGCAGCCTTCTTCAGTTACAGAGTCCTCCCTGAAAGCTCCTGTGCAGCATTATCAATACTGCCGTAACTTCTGACAAGCCTTTCCCTGAGTTCCGAAAACTCGCCATTGCCCCTGTAATCTGCAAGAAGCCTTATACTGCCTGTACGTCTTGCGGCAATAAAGCACTCACTCTCTTCTATATCCATTTTTATAAAGCGTTCAAGCGGCGCAAGTATAGCTTCCCTGTCCTTGGGCAGTTTACCGTTTGCATCTTCTATAAGGTTCATTATATGATCGCTCTGAATAAAGCTTGTTATCCCTTCAAGTGCGCTGATCATATTATAAATTTCCTGCACCTTCTCCATTTCTGTCATTGGCAACCATTCACCCCTCTGCATCATTTTATGCAGCTCTGTTCCGGGAACGGGCGTAGTGGTTCTTATTCTTATGAATGAAGGATTTATCGCATTCAGAACACGCGCTGTCTCAATAGCGTTCTCTTCAGCATAATCCCTGCCTCCAAGGCCGGGCATGTAGTATTCAGACAGTTCAAATCCTGCATCAATCACCTTTTTCCCGGAGCTTATATGCTCGTCGGCTTTTACACCCTTATTGATCATCCTGAGAACGTTATCTGAACCGGATTCCATCCCTATATGAATTCTGTTCAATCCGGCTTTACGTATTGCGAGCAAATCCTCGGGCGAACGCGCAACCAGGGTCTTTGACCTTGTGTAGCAGGTAATCCTCTCGATTGTAGGGAACTTTGATCTTATATAACCGAGTATATCCACAAGGTCCGCGGGCTTGAGTACCATTGAATCGGCATCCTGCAAAAAAAGGCTTCTCATGCCGAAATGCATCCAGAAAAGAATCTGCTGCAGGTAGTGGGGATTAATTCCATCCTCAGAGACAAGTTTTTCAATAATCTCCTCGTTTATATAACCCGTGCTGTTCTCCTGGTAGGTTCTGCTCCCTATTCTCTGCACAATATAGTGCATTGAATCAATATCTGCCTTGATCTCTTCAACACTGCGCAGTGAAAACTTACCCCCTTTATAGACAGGGCAGAACGCGCATTTGTTCCAGGGGCAATTTCTGGTAACGCGCAGCAGAACGCTGTATGCTTCACTTGGAGGCCTTATGGGGCCCAGTTCAAATTCATGCATGTGTTTTATCCTCATTTTCTTTTGTATATGCAGGGGCTTAAAAGTTAAAAACAAATCACGTAAATTGCTCCCCATGTTAAAAACTTTGTAATCGGCCATAAAAAACAGGTATAAGGCCCCCAATCAAAAATTAATTTGACACGAGTCTCCATAAAAAAAATGATTAATCACTACTATTACAGGATAACCCAATGGAAGACACAAACAGCCTGATACAGATACGCAAAGACAAGATAAACGAAATCAGGGAAAATTTCGGAATAAACCCATTCCCCTACAGATATGATGTTACTCATTACAGCAGCAAAATAACCGCTGAATTTGACAGATTTTTTGAAACTGCAGAGAAAGTCTCACTTGCCGGCCGTATAATGGCAATCAGGATAATGGGCAAAGCCAGTTTTTTCACCATACAGGACAGGGACGGCCGAATACAGGTTTACCTCGCAGAAAACAGTATAGGTGAAGATCATTATAATCTTTTTAAAAAACTGGACCTGGGCGATATTGTCGGAGTCCGGGGCGTGGTCAAAAAATCAAAAACCGGTGAAATCACAGTTTTTGCAGATCAATTTACGCTTCTTACAAAAAACGTCCGCCCGCTGCCCGTTGTAAAAGAAAAAGACGGCGAAACATTCGACCTGTTTGCAGACAAGGAACTTCGCTACAGGAACAGGCAGGTTGACCTGATCGTAACTCCCGGTGTAAAAGAAACATTCATCAAAAGGATAGAGATTATCCGCAACATAAAACGCATCCTCGACAGCAGGGATTTTTTCGAAGTCGAAACTCCTGTTCTTCAGCCTGTTTACGGTGGTGCTGCCGCTTCACCCTTTACATCGCATCACAACGCCCTGGACATTAACCTTTACCTTAGGATATCTCTTGAACCCTATCTTAAACGCCTCATCGTTGGGGGATTCGACAGGGTTTACGAAATAGGAAAATGTTTCCGCAACGAAGGCATTGACAGGACACACAATCCGGAATTCACAATGCTCGAACTTTACCAGGCTTACGCAGACTATAATGACATGATGAACCTGGCAGAGGAGCTTATAGTCAGCACTGCCATCGCTGTAAACGGCTCAACAAGGGTAAGTTTTGACGGCAAAGAGATAGATATTAAAACTCCGTGGAAACGCATAAAGGTAACTGATGCCATTAAGGAATATGCCGGCCTGGACGTCATGTCTATGAACGACGATGAAATCAGGGATGCGCTAAAAAAATACGGCGGAGAGGTCAAGGGCGACTATATCCGGGGGCTTGCAATTGACGAACTCTTCCAGGTACTCGTCGAGGATAAACTTATTGAGCCCACATTCATTACGCATCAACCCGCTGAGACAACACCGCTATGCAAACCGGACATTGAAGACGAAAGGTTTCTGCAGCGTTTTGAACTTTTTATCAACGGAACCGAATTTGCCAACGCATACAGCGAATCCAATGACCCTGTTTTTCAGCGCAAAACGCTTTACGAGCAGTCCCTGCGTCGCGATATCGATGAAGAGGCTCCGCCTATGGATGAAAACTTTGTCCAGGCAATTGAGGCTGGAATGCCCCCCACTGGAGGTATGGGGATCGGCATAGACAGGCTGGTTATGCTTCTAACGGGCGAAATGTCTATAAGGGATGTTCTGCTCTTCCCAACGATGAAACCTGAATAGGTATACCAGCGGTTAAGGTTTACAACACCATTATTTATTACTGCCGTAACCTGCTTAAACAGTTATTGAAATGGCTTTTTGTCCATTCCTTCAGCCTGTCCATTGGCAGATTTTTAACCAGCCCCGGATTACTTATAAGCTCCCTGTTTCCGCTTGCCTGGGCTATGTACGAAATGTAATTTAATGCAGCAATCCTGTGAGGATTCATCTGCCCGTAATTAAGGTAGCTGTACATTACAGAAAGCCCCAGATACTGGTTTGAATATATTGTGCTTGAAAGTGAAATTTCTTCACCTGTTATCTGGTCAAAACTGCGGAACTTATTGTCAAGATACTTGTGCGTCAATTCGTGGATAACAAACATCCTCCAGATCTCTGCTTTAATTTTTGACGCATCGCTGAACGATCTTTGCAGACAGAACTTTATATCATCCGTTACCTTTGATCCGACAAAAAACCTTGACCTGATCTCTTTACCTGAAAGTACACCCCTGGCAATGATATAATCATTATTAACCTCATCCGGGCTTATATAGATCAGGTCATAATAAAGAGTTGTATTGCTTGTTGAAAACTCATCGTAATAAATATACGGTTTTATATAGAACATCTCCTCTTCAAGTTCAAGAAGCGGGTGCTTAATGTCAATCCTGATCTTCTCGCCGTATATTATGTAATCAAGGCTCAGTGGTATATTGTGCCCTGTTTTATCTGAATAAAATTTGAGTACAACATTTCTTTTAAGCAGTTGTTTTTCTATCGCTTTCAGGTCTGTGTCAGAAAACAGCCCGGGTTCAAGATAGACTTTAAGCATAAGCTGCGCCTCATCAAGAAGTACCGGGTCCTGAATTGTTCCAAGGTAATTTTTATAAGCCTTTATATTAAATCCGTAATTGCTCATCTCTTTAAGGGGGACCGCCCCTTTTTGTATAAGATTTACAAAATGCAGATTTTCGTTATAAAGAAGTACAAGATATGCGTAAAACTTGCCGTTAACCGTATTAAGGCTTACTGATGAATAATAGTATTCGTCAGAGTAATCCGGCCTGTACTCGTCAGCGTATGCCGCGGTATAATCAGATAAATAGATCAGGGAAATAGCCGGTAAAAAAAGCAGCAGTTTTTTTAAATGTTTCTTCATATTGCGCAATCAGATGATTACGTATGTCAGAAGAAAACTGACATACGTATAGATAATTATTACACCCGTCATGATAATAACAGCCATAGCAATTTTCGGATGCCTGTAAACAAGTTGATAAAGAGCAGAATCCCTGAATTTCATTATAAACTTAATAATTCTTAAAGATAATCCATGTTTCACTTTTTTTTCCTGTAAATCTGAATTACTGCATTAAATCCTGTACTGCTTATATTATGTTAAAAGTAATCTCTGGGCTTCCGGTTAAATAACATTACTAATAATTGACAAAAATGTAAATTCATTTTTTATGTTAAAAACATTAAGTTTATTCTGCTTCCAGATGCTCTGACGCTGCGTGAAGCCTTTTTAAGGTATAAATCAATGACGCAAATACTTATCATAATGTCTGCAGGAATAGTAGCCGGTTTTTTATTACGGGGCAGACAACGCGTAATT
>JAAYBQ010000245.1 GCA_012730035.1 Spirochaetota bacterium | reverse complement strand
ATGGCAGACCTCGCATTTATTCTTGTTCTGCTCAGTTCCTGAATCGTGGTGGCACCTGTTGCAGTCAACGCGGGCATTCTGGTGAATGCTGTGACTTTTACTGTCAAAGACAAATGTTTTTCCATAGATTTTTTCTATGTCGCTGGCGGTATTTTTCTGTTCTTTTTCAATATGGCATTCATTACACCTGACAGGCCCGCTGGATGTATCAGTATGACATTTTATGCAGAACCGGTGAAAGTGTTTGGCACCCTCAAGCCCCTGGTGACAGTAGGAGCATTTTTTTATCCGTTCGTCATTGTGACTTTTATGATGACAGTTGGCGCAGGTTACTTTGGCCTCATCGTGCACCCTGTGAGACATTTTAACACGAATTGTTGTTTCAAGAGTTTTAAGTCCTTCGGTCATTTCGGAAGCGGTCAGATAATCATTTACACCGGTGATTGTAACAATGTCAGTGGCGGATTGATCATTATCATTAGAGCATGACGCAGTTGTTAAGATCAGCCAGGCGGCAGCTTGTAGAATTAATAAAACTGTAAAGAACTTCTGATTAATTATCGATTTTTTCATGATACCGTTTAGATTCTATATTTTTTCTAATATACCTCTGAAGTATTCGTCAGTCAAAAAAACCTGTAATAATTTTCATTAAATAATGATGGAAAACTTTTTTTTATGTAATCAGGCAGATTTCAATGCATGGTTATCTTCTGCTACTCATTTATTAGAGCATTTATTTTATAACTTTTACTCCGTTGTTATATTAATAAAATATTTGACATGAATAAAAAGTCTAAGATTATCCTCAGCCATGTACATGACTACCCGAATTTATGATTTTCTTGCAGGCCCTTGCCTCTATATTACTCTGCCGCTATTTATTGCGGGGCTTATGCGTAAAACTTTAATCATTCTCTCTGGCAGAAAGAATGGATTAAGGTTTCCTGTTGTGAGACCACAGGTCAGTCTTCCGGGAATAACCGGTACCGGCCGGATAAATGTTAGCGGGGTTGTATCAGTACTCTTCCATATTACATTATTCATGGCACCGCTCACCGCAAAGGCGCATGGCATACTTATTGACCAGTCATGGGGCGTGCTGCCCCCGGCCATTGATCCTGCAATAACCAGGATCCTTACCGGAATGGTTATTATATCGGGACTCTTTTTTATCATGAGGAGAACCTTCATCCATCATGTATTTGCAGTCTCTTCGTGGAAAGATTATGCAGCCATAATCTGTGTCCTTACTCCGTTTGTTACCGGTTTACTTTCCGGGGAGCTGGTCGGGCCTTATGAAATGGTTATGGTAATACACTGTGCCTCTGCCCATATAATGCTCGTTGCTGCGGGCTGGACCAGACTGGGGCACATGGTTTTTTATATTTTAGGACGAATCGCAGTATCGGGGAAAGATTCATGAATACAATAGATAATGACGAAATAAAAATAATGCTGGATCGCAAGAGGTATATGCGTGAAATGCTTGGTGCATGCGCTTCTTGCGGCTTGTGCGCCGCGAGCTGTTTTTTTTATAAGAATACTGGAGACCGGAAATCCGTGCCATCATACAAGGTCCGTAACACTGTTGGGAAGCTTTTTAGTACAGGCGGACGGGTAAGTCGAAAAGAACTTGAAAATATGGCCGGCTTACTCTGGGGTAAATGCGCACTCTGCCGACAATGCTACTGTTCGATGGGAATAGACCTCTCGGCGATCCTGGCATTCGGCAGGGCAATATGCCGCAGTCAGAATATTGATGGCGGAGCTTGCCGTGATGATGAATAAATTTTTGACGGCAGCTGTTTCGCTCATCCTTTTGGCTGCTGCAGATGCATCTGGCAACGGAAAGATTTTGCGGATAACTAATCTTCATGTTTTTAAAAAACTTTCCAGGCCCGTGGTCGAGTTTCCACATGAAAGGCATTATACCTGGGGCATGGGGTGCCTGGACTGTCACCACCGTTATTCCGGTGATACTAATATGCTCGATGTTAATGAACTCTACCCCGGATCACCGGCAGCATCATGTTCCACATGCCACAACACATCACGAGAGCTTGAGCGATCGTATCACCGCATGTGTACTGGCTGTCACCGTGATATGAAAGCAAGGGGGAACAGCTATGGACCCGTAATGTGCGGGAAGTGCCATTCCGGAAGGAGGGACCTGTAATGATTGTTGCAGAACTGAAACTTTATGATGAAATTAAATCTTATCTTGAAGGGTGCAGTAGTGTACTGGTAGCCGGTTGCGGAAGCTGTACATCAATCTGTCATTCGGGCGGACTCAGGGAGACTGAGTCTGTTGCTTCATGGCTACGTTCCGATACCGGCATGAAGGTCAGATCAATTATAATCGAAAGGCAGTGTGACAATGAGTTTGTTGCAGAAATTGAACATGTTCTTTCCGGTGTCGATGCTGTACTCTCTCTGGGGTGCGGCGCCGGGGTGCAGATGATTGCAGAGATGTATCAGGGAATCCGTGTTTACCCCGGTCTTAACACTAAATTTGTAGGCACCACCCATGACCGCGGAATATTTATTGAACGCTGCAGATCATGCGGTAACTGCAAGCTTGGATCAACAGCAGGAATCTGTCCATTGACTCGTTGCGCAAAAGGCCTTCAGAATGGCCCATGCGGAGGTTCGGAAAACGGAATGTGTGAAACCGGTGATGGCAGGGAATGCGCATGGTGCCTTATAATCGAAAGGATGAAAGCACAGGGCAGGCTCGATGAGCTTTACAGGTTTACTGAACCCGTTATATGGTCAGGGCAGGTGCCGGGTCGTTACAACTGGGGCATCGGCGTAAAATAATATACACATCGGGAGAGCAACGGTGAAGGGTTGATAATGAACGGGATGCTGACACTTAGAGATAAACTTGAAGCAGGGATGTTTGCTGTTACCGGGGAACTAGGTCCTCCCAGAGGCTGCGACGGCGATGTTGTACGCAAAAAGGCTGGTATGCTCAGAGGAGTGGTTGATGCAGTGAATATTACTGACAACCAGACGGCCATTGTTCGAATGTCGAGCATTGCTGCTTCTGTGATATGCATGCAGGAGGGCGTTGAACCTGTAATGCAGATGACAGTCCGTGACCGGAACCGGATCGCACTTCAGAGCGATCTTCTTGGGGGGGCAGCCCTTGGCATAAGAAACGTGCTTTGCCTGAGTGGTGACCATCAGTCATTCGGTGACCAGCCCGGAGCGCGCGGTGTAAACGATATTGATTCGATCCAGCTTGTCTATACGGCCAATCGCATGTGCAACGGTAAAAAGATACTCCATAGCGAGGAGCAGCTTGTATCCGCGCCTGATCTTTTTATTGGTGCGGCTTGCAATCCTTTTGCTGAGCCGAAGGAATTCCGCCCTATGCGACTAAAAAAAAAGATCGATGCAGGTGCGCGTTTTATTCAGACTCAGTGTATATATGATGTACATGCATTCAGGGAATTCATGAAAAAAATTGTCGATATGGGGCTTCATAAAAAATCATACATACTGGCAGGTGTCATGCCCCTGAAGTCAGCAGGTATGGCGGATTATTTGAACGCAAAAGTTCCCGGCGTCGTGGTTCCTCAACCCATCATCGAGAGAATTAAGGGTGTGCCTAAAGATCGCGCTGCTGCTGAGGGTATCGAGATTTGCTGTGAAATTATAGATGAACTTAAAAACATAGATGGCGTAAACGGTATTCATATTATGGCTATCGAATGGGAGCACAGAGTCAGAGAGATTGTTGAACGGGCAAAACTTAAAGTATAATACATTTTCATGTCGATCAGACACCTGTCATATAACTTTGCGTGGCAGATTACTCTCTGCTTTTTTGCATTATATACCTCTGAAGTATATTTACAATTGACGGGAAGCCGATCTCTTTAAAATTAATATCCTCAGGACGTACAAGTATAGCCTCGCTTACGTCGTCGGCAGGAATAATTCTGCCCAGTTCTTCGGATCTGCATATAAATCCCAGGTCGCATGTAAAGTAGAGAAGCCCGTTAAATATGTATTTATTAGGAGCGGTGGCAAAGAGCCTTGCTGAATTGATCTTTATTCCCAGCTCTTCAAAAATTTCCCGTGACAGCGCATTTTCAGCTGATTCGTTCGGGTCGACAAATCCTCCGGGAAGGTCAAGGAATCCTGCACGGGGTTCGTGCTTTCTTCTGGTTAAAACTATTCTGCCGTCACCTGTTTCAATAATGGCTGCGACGGCTGTTGCAGGATTTATGTAGAGGGTGAATCCGCATTTACCGCAGCTGAATAGTTTTCTGCTGTCAAAACATAAATTATCGTCACCGCACGCCGGGCAGTACCTGAATTTTTCAGAGGGATGTGAATCTTCGAATTTTCGCATGTTAACATTCTGCATCTCAACTCGAATGATTATACCGTGATTTTTTGAAGGTAGAAGTTCATAAAATTATAAAAAGTTAGGCGTAATTTTTTTTAAAAGAAAATAAGTTTTTACATAAGATTTTTTTGTAATTACTTCCCGCTCCGATAAATATCACCTCTTGTTTTGTACAAGTTTCTGGTATCCGGCCAGTCATGCGTAGTTGTTAGTAAAAAACTGAACCTGATTTTTTTATTAACTGCTAAGTGTTGAACTGTTTTTTTGAAAAACTGTTACAATTATCTTTTTACTTTTGATTCAATTGCCTTTCTTTTTACGCGACCCGGATCTGGTATGCTCTTAACAATTTTAACCTCTATTTTAACCGGTTCTCCGAAAATCCGGGTAAGCTGATCAATAAGTTCCTGGAAGCGTTCCTTTTTGTATTCCTTACCTTTAACAAGATATATTACGATAAGCCCTTTTTTCTCCTGGACGACCTTGAATTCTTCCATAAGATGCAGGTATTTTTTTATGTACATTGTGAAGGTATTCAGTATTTTGAGAGATGAAACAAATTTGCCGCTCGGCAGTATGAAGGAATCATCCCTTCTGCCATCAAAGGCTTCAAGAACCGGGAAGCCCCTTCCGCATCTGCATTTTTTGTCAGAGTACCTGCCAAGGTCTTTAATGTGATATCGTATAAATGGCATCACGGGACTGTTCATGGTTGTAAGGACTATTTCACCCGGTTCACCGGGGCGGGCCTCTTTGCCGTTCTCGTCAAGGAACTCAACCCATACATTGTCAATGAAGATGTGGTAGTTGTGTTCTTTACACTGGGATGCTATCATCCATGTTTCTTCTGTAGAATACTCGTCGTAGACAGGGCACTTGAATACGCTTGATATGTAATCTCGCTGGTCTTTTGTCGAAAGCTCAGAGTTGACCGAAATACGTTTAGGCCTGATTACCTTTAAGTCTTCGGGTGTTACTGTGCGTGCTATTTCCAGAATCAGTGATGCATAACCGATGAGAATATCAGGTTTTTCTTGTTTTATTTTTTCAATCTGTTCTTTTACAGGTAATATGGATAGAACATGCCCTGTGCGGAAAAAGGGGCCGAATCTTTTAACTTTTGAGTCAGTGTATTTTACATAAACAGATTTATGCCACGGGCGGTAGCCGATCATAGTGTAAACCCGGAAGTTTGTGATGATATAGAAAATGTGTGTTTTATGGCTGAATACAAAGGGTAGCGATCTGCCCGTTGAGCCTGTTGTAGCCGAATAATGGCAGTGGTCAATGTTGGTCCCCCTTGCCACGATGCCCTCGGGAAAATTATCGCGGACTTCATCCTTTGTCAGGAGAGGTAGTTTCTTCAGATCATCAAGTGTTTTTATACCATTGATATCAACTCCAGCTTCGTCATATTTTTTCTTGTAGAAAGGTACTTCTCGATAGGCGCGATGTATTGTCTTTATAACTTTTTTTTCGGCGCGTCTTTTTAAAATTTTTTGAGGAAGCCACTGGTTTATGTGTGCGGCGATTGATGTATAGAGGCCATAAAAAATATAAAGCAGCATAGTACCACTCTCCGTATGGATTTGTGAAAACTGTCCAGCGTTTTCTTTAAATGCTATTGATTGAAAGAAAAAAGCAGTTGATTGTGCGGACAATATTTATATAATGTCAAGAGAAATAATATCCTGCAAATCGATGTTTTTTCTGGAGCAGTATTAGCCTTGGCCGTTGTCATTCCTGCTGATAAAAATTTATGTGCATGTAATATGCGGAAATCTTCGCGTAGCATACATTGAATCAGTCTCAGTTTTAAGAACAATATTTTCAGGATGGGTGTTATGTATAAATTTATTGAAAAGATTCTTTCTAAACCACGTTTATCCCTCGCTGCCCTGGCGGCAGTTACACTGCTTAGCGTTGCCGGAATTTTTTTTCTTGAATACGATAATTCGTATGAAACGGGCATGCCACAGGGTGACGCAGGCTATATACTCGGTGAACAGACAAAAAAACTTTTCAAGGATACAGAAACATACCTTCTGCTTTCGATTGAGCCCGCAGAGGGGAGGCTACTTCTGTCGTATGAAACATTCGCTCACATAAACCGCATAGTTGATGAAATAAACGAGTACAAAAGATTCAACCAGGAGACCGAGGATGCCCGTTTAAAGTCAATACTTGACAGAAGCGGTGTTCTGATAAGCAATAAAAAAATAACAGACGAAACCCGGCCCGAACCTGCAACCGCCGGTGAGTATTCGCTTCAGGCTGACAACGGGTATCCCGAGCCACATAGAAAAAGAAATGTTTATGATTACAGCAATTATAAAGAACTTACGTATGCAGAACTCCGGTCTCTTCTAGATCCGGCCGGTTGTGAAACCCTTGATACTATTTTATATTTTCATGAAATTGAACCTGTTTCATTGGATGAAAAGATACCATCAGGCCTCTTCAAAGATATTCTTGAATCATGGGAGGATATTTACCTGTTTAAATCAATTGAGATAGTTGAAATAT
>JAAYBQ010000244.1 GCA_012730035.1 Spirochaetota bacterium | reverse complement strand
TGGATAAGCTGATTGCCCTTGCTTTTGACCGCAGGGAAAAAAAGGAGAGCCTGCGCACGGCTTTTTAGTTGCCTGCTCCGGCTTATTTGTCTTGACATACACAATTATTATATTTTGATTAAATAAAAAGAAAACCGGGAACTACTATGATAAAAAAGAAATCGATGATACCAAGTATGGTAACCATGGGAAACATGGTTGCCGGATTCTTTTCAATCCTTTATTCTGCTCAATATGATCCTCTTCTGAATAATGTAGAAACACTGATTATTGCAGGTGCCCTGATATTTGTTGCCAGTATTTTTGATGCTGTTGACGGTGCAGTTGCGCGTGCGCTCAATGTCGAGAGCGAGCTTGGCATGCAGCTTGATTCTCTTGCAGACGCAGTTTCTTACGGAATAGCTCCGGGCATTCTGGCGTATTCGGCATATTTTTACAAATTACCCTCTTTTTATGGTATTGGTATCGGTGCTCTTCTGTCTGTAATTTTCCCTATATGCGCTATATACAGACTGGCAAGGTTTAACTGCCAGGATTCAGGTTCAGGTTTTAAAGGACTTCCTTCGCCTGCTGCAGGCATCATTGTGGGAATTGTGCCTGCACTGCTCATCTCGGATAATATTTTTCTGGGACAGATTTTTTTTGAAATGCCGATGTGTGTATTTATAGTGCTGTTTGTTGCTTCAGCATTGCTGATGGTCTCGAATATCGATTATTCCAAGTTTTTTTCAGATGTCTGGAAAAAGGGAAAGCCTGCAATTGTTATAACAACAGTGGTTTTTTTGTTCCTGTTGATCACTTCAAAAGCCTGGGCCGTGTTTGTTGTAACCATGATCTACATTCTGTGGGGTATATTCAGATATATCTACAGGTTTTTTGTCAATTCCAGAGCCTGATCCGGATGTTTGTTTATAAATAAATTATTTACGGGTAT
This sequence comes from Spirochaetota bacterium, assembly GCA_012730035.1. Classification (GTDB taxonomy): domain Bacteria; phylum Spirochaetota; class UBA4802; order UBA4802; family UBA5550; genus JAAYBQ01. Next base: position 3,341 of record JAAYBQ010000244.1, on the reverse strand, counting down.
TTAAATGGATGATTTTTCCCACTATAATTCTGATGGAAAATCTGTTATGGTTGATATTGGCTCCAAGGATATAACTCAGAGGAGCGCAAAAGCTGAAGCTTCTGTTTATATGAAGAGCGATACAATTGCTGCCATTGAGAAGAAGCTTTTACCTAAAGGCGAGGTTTTTGAGGTGGCCAGAATTGCAGGCATAATGGCAGCAAAAAATACAGCTATTATGATTCCCATGTGTCACCCCCTTTCACTGAATTATATTAATGTTGACCTTGAGATTGATCAAAAAAAAACCAGAGTGCATATAACAAGTGAAATCAGGCTTTCGGGCAGAACAGGTGCCGAAATGGAAGCCCTGGTGGCTGCTTCTGTCGCAGCACTGACTGTATATGATATGTGTAAGGCTGTTGACAAGGATATGGTAATTGGAGATTGCAGGCTGGTCGAAAAAAGGGGTGGAAAATCTGATTATTTATCTTTAAAATAGAATTTTTTCTGTAATTCCTGCGGAATAAAAAAATACTTTAAATCCTGAAAATTAATCTTGAAAAAAATACTGCTATTTATATAGTTTGAATTGTTAGCACTCGTTAAGGTGAGTGCTAACAATTCAATGTGTAAAAAACTAAATATTTTTTAATAATAAGGAGGCTAATGTGGCTATAAAACCTATTGGTGACAGAGTAGTTGTACAGATTGTTGAAGAAGAATTTTCAAAAGTGGGCTCACTTTATGTGCCTGACACTGCCAAGGAAAGACCACAGCGCGGCAAGATCGTTGCAGTTGGAGAGGGCAGGTACGAAGGAAAAGACCTGATACCCATGAGGGTCAAGATAGGCGATAAAGTTCTGTTTGGAAAGTACGCAGGTACGGAACTTAAATACGAGGATGAGGACTATTTAATCCTAAGTGAACACGATATTCTGGCAGTAATAGACTGAGAATCTGACAAAGGTATAAAGGTGATATAAAATGGCAAAAATATTAAAGTATAATGATGAAGCAAGAAGGGCAATACTTGAAGGTGTTGTAAAACTTTCAGATGCTGTGCAGGTTACACTCGGGCCCAGGGGAAGAAACGTGGCCATCGATAAAAAATTCGGCGCACCGACAGTAACCAAGGATGGGGTTACAGTGGCACGTGAAATTGAACTTGATGATTCGTTTGAAAATATGGGCGCACAGATGGTTAAAGAGGTAGCAATCAAGACAAATGATGTGGCTGGTGACGGAACAACAACTGCCACAATACTTGCAGCTGCAATTTACAGAGAGAGTCTCAAAAATGTAACTGCGGGTGCTAACCCGATGGACCTGAAGAGGGGTATAGATAAGGCTGTTGATGCTGCGGTGAACTTTGTTGCATCCATCGCAAGGGAGATCAAGGATAAGAAAGAGATCGCACAGGTTGCTGCAATATCTGCAAACAATGACATGGAAATAGGAAACCTTATTGCCGATGCAATGGATAAAGTCGGTAAAGACGGTGTTATAACTGTTGAAGAGGCTAAATCAATCGAAACAACACTTGATGTTGTTGAGGGTATGCAGTTTGACAGGGGATATATTTCTCCTTACATGGCGAATGATCCCGAGTCAATGCAGGCTGTTCTTCAGGACGCGATGATTCTTATTCATGATAAAAAGATTTCTACGATGAAAGACCTTCTCCCCGTGCTTGAAAAAGTAGCACAAGCGGGAAAACCGCTCCTTATAATCGCAGAAGAGGTGGAGGGCGAGGCTCTTGCAACTATAGTTGTTAACACACTTAGAAAAACCATAAGCTGCGTAGCTGTTAAGGCTCCGGGTTTTGGGGACAGAAGAAAAGCCATGCTGGAAGATATAGCTATTCTTACAGGTGGACAGGTGATTTCTGAAGACCTGGGCATGAAGCTTGAAAACACAACAATCAATCAGCTTGGAAGGGCAAAAAAGATTATTGTTGATAAAGAGAATACTACAATTATCGAAGGTGCCGGCGCTCAGGCTGAGGTTAAGAGCAGAATCAGCCAGATACAGAAACAGATCGAAGAATCATCTTCTGAATATGACAAAGAAAAACTCCAGGAAAGGAAAGCCAAGCTTGCAGGCGGAGTTGCAGTTATTAATGTTGGTGCTGCTACCGAAGTTGAGCTAAAAGAGAAGAAGGCCAGGGTTGAGGATGCTCTTTCTGCTACAAGGTCAGCTGTTGAAGAGGGTATTGTTCCCGGCGGCGGACTTACACTTATACATGCACAGAAGGCTGTTAAAGAGGCCGCTGCAAAACTTGCAGGTGATGAAAAAATTGGTGCAGAGATAATCGGGAAGGCAATTGAGACTCCGATGAAGCAGATTGCTTCGAATGCAGGCCTTGAAGGATCTGTTGTTGTAGATAAAGCTAAAGATGAGAAACCCGGCATTGGTTTTAACGCATACACGCTTACATGGGTGGATATGATGGATGCCGGTATTATTGACCCTGCAAAAGTTGTAAGGTCAGCTTTACAGAATGCAGCATCAGTAGCAGGAATGCTCTGTACAACAGAAGTTCTTATTACAGACAAGGAAGAGGAAAAACCGATGATGCCTGGTGGAGCAGGCGGAATGGGTGGAATGCCGGGAATGTATTAGTACCGGAACGGGTAGACAAGTGGTTACAACCACTTGTCTATCAAGGGGCTTTAGCCCCTTGATTATAATAAAAAAAGGCTGCCAATCAGGCAGTCTTTTTTTATTATGAGCCGGTTCTATTTATTTGTGAGAATAGTTTTATATTTTGAATCGGTACTCCCTATTTCAGTAAAGGGGATACTGAAAGTTTTTCCGTAAAAGAAATCTGAAAGAAGCGATGTCGAGTAGCCTGAATTCATTGAAAATTTGAAGACATTGCTGTTCATAAAGCCATTTAGCGAGACTCCTGATAATGGACGGCGTTCAATATCGGTAATTACCGGTGAAAGTGTATCGGGCCCTCCATCAACTGCTACAGGTTCAGGCCTGAATATGTACGAAAGCACATTAAATTTCAGCCTGGGTAAAGTGAACATCGCTTTGCGGGTTTCTGACAGTCTCCAGTCATCCATCATGGGGCCCGATTTTCTGTTTAGAAAACGCATTGCATTAAAAAAGGATACGTCAAAAATCATTTCACGATTTTCAAGATTTTCGGTTTCCGGATTATCATAAAGCAGCTGTTCCCTGTTTGTCAGCATGTCAAAAAATTCACTGTACAACAGGTGTGCGGAATACATGTTGTGTGACAGATTGTCTCCGAATTCATCTTTAAGTGTTTCACTGATATAGTAATCAAGGGTTGTATAGAATATTGCAGCTGCCTGGCTTGTTTTGAGCGCGTTACAATCCCAGTC
>JAAYBQ010000243.1 GCA_012730035.1 Spirochaetota bacterium | reverse complement strand
CCTGCAGATTCACCGGAGGATTCAACAATGTGCGAATGCTGGTTCAGCAACATCGGAGAGGGGGGTATAGCCATTGAGACAAAGGATAACCTGCTCAAAGAAGGGGACGAGATAAAAATACTTTACAGGATAGGGGCAAAGCTGCGCAACGATATAATAAAAGTTATGACTTCGCGCAAGCGCTTTAACCAGTATATATACGGATGCGCGTTCATCGAGCCTGATACCGAAAGAAATGCCATGATTAACGAATATTTTAAATCGGAAAAAGTTGTTGCCGATTGAGCATCTCGTTTTTTATCACGATTTGTAAAAATTTCCGGATGGAACATGGTGTTCACTCTTTTGCAGTTGAGGATTAAATAATGGCCATAGATTATTCCCGCTACAGCTATTATGATTTAAAAGAGATTTCCCGATCGATCGACAGACTTAATTACCCCGATAATTATAAAGCTCTCGTCAGGGAGATTAATCTTCGCAAAGAGAAAGGGGAGCATCTTGTTCCCGATGACAGGGATAATGAATTTCCCGATAGTTTGAAAATACTATACTTCAGGCGGCCTGATTATCCGCAGCTGATTTTTATTGATCAGGTGTTCAAGCTGATTATGTATGCCCTTCCATTTTGTCTTCTTCTTATTTATATTGACTACTGGTTTTCGTTAAGCTGGATTGATGGAGTTGTTATTTTCGGGGTTTTATTTTTTATCAGGTTTGTTCCCGGCATACTTGAAATGATCAAACTCTATCTGCCAAGACGATGTCCGGTCTGCCGGCGCAGGATGAAAAGATTGAAAGCCGGTGATAATAATATAAAATATTACGCCTGCCATCAATGTAAATGCTATATTGAAGCCGGCATAACTATCTATGTTGATCTGAAAAATCTTTTTTTTAAGTAATCGATTATTGCACCCGGGGCATCAGCGCCCACTTTATATGCCAGAGAGTTGAATCACTTTCCCTGTCAAGGCAGACTATTCCGCCGTTCTGGAATCTGAAAACAGTGAACATTTCATTTTCCGTTAAAAGATAGGATGTCAGCTTCTGCATAAAAGGCAGGTGTCCTACGTACATAATGTTTGACGCGGGATTAATCGTGCCCGCGAATTCCTTTACATCATCCATGGGGCCTATGCCGCTGATCTGTGTTATTCCCTGCGGCGGTAAAAGGTATGCGCTGAAAATGTCAGCAGTCATCAAAGCGCGCGTTTTTCCGCTGTGCATTATTCTGTTCACGTTAACGGAATATCCCTTTGCGACTGATGCTATGTGTGTTACATCTGCGATTCCCTGCTCTGTGAGTTTCCGTTCAGAGTCTGTTCCTTCCGCGATGCTCAGTCCGTGCTGCACAAGGTAGATTGACATGGCCTCCTCCTGCGTAAGATTAAGTGTATTGATAAGATAATGGTGTAATATAACAGTATCATCAGCTCTTTTCCCGGTTATTTACGGTTTTTATGCGGATCAGCCCGGCGCTTAGACATAAAATCGCGGCAGCGAGTTTCACCAACTGGCCCGAATTTGTTCCTGCGATATCTGCTTCAAGCAGTAAATCTGTTTCGTGCAGAGAGAGTATCTGCAGCGAGCTGACCGCCCAGTACACGGAAATACTTATTACAGCAACGACAGTATTCATCTTAATTTCTGATGAAATAAGGTATGCTGCTGCAGCAGCCAGTATAATTATTACCGCCACTGCAAGAATTTGTTGAGGAATTCTCCTGGCCCCATAAAGGCCGCTCTCTTCTGCTATTATACGTAAAGTGTGCGCTATCATACTGCTGCTGTTCAGCACTTCCCATAAAAATGAGACTAATGCGACAGCTGTAATTGCGCGTGATACTTTAACCTTCCCCGGGAAGGCTGCTGTAATGGCTGCTATT
>JAAYBQ010000242.1 GCA_012730035.1 Spirochaetota bacterium | reverse complement strand
TTCCAACCTGTGATTACCGTCTATAAGGTTAAATCTTTCCGGTGCGATTTCGGCAAGAATGACTGGTTCACTAAAAGTAACTGAGTCGATATAACTTTCATCTATAACTGAAAAATCATTATTAAATTCAGGGACACTGATGTTTTCAGGCTTAAACTGATCAGGATTGCTTCTGATATATTCTAACATCATGGTGATATTGAATTCAAAGATTCCATTGGAAAAACATTCATCTCCTTCGCGGATTTTTGCAGGGATAAAATTTTTCTCAGGAGCGATAGTACGGAGCTGTGATTTTTTCATTTTTCATTTATGTTATTTCAATTCTTTCTATTGCTGAATGTTCACGCACAAGCCTGCTTCTTTCAGGTCCCACGGGTTCTGTTTCAAGGCGTTTTCCGATTTTATTATACTTTTGCAGCAGATCCTGTGTTTTCTCAAGATTGAAGGATTCTTTCAGCCAGGCTGCTGCCTCTTCATCCCAGAGGTTATATATCTCAAGGGGTATATAGTCAGCCCATTCCTTTGTGGGGATGTTTGAATTTGGTTCATATGGAAGCTGATAATCAATTCTAATAACACGAGCAATGACATAGGGATTCATAAAGAGAGTGTGAAGAAATTTGATATACGCCTTTTTTAAATCGCCGGATTTATACAGAGCAAGAGTCCAGCAGAGATACTGTCCCGGTTCGCCGTAATCATCGGGGAAAACCCTTGTAAACCATTTATAATGCCTGAGTGCGCCGTCAATATCACCTGCGAGCATATAATATGGGCCGATGAGATAGCGTATACCGCGGCTGTCATCATAACAGCCAAACTTGCGCTTTTCGGCTTTTAAGAAGTTTTCGTATTCTGTTATATGCCTTTTGATGGTTTCAGTTCTTTTAGGGATTTTCATGGTCATTGTTTTATTTAAAACTTATCTCCAGTTTTTTACCAAGAACCTCTGCCACCTTTTCAAGGGTTGAGAGCCTTACGCTTTCGGCATGGTTTTCAAGCCGGGATACAGCGCTTTTTGTTGTTTTCAGTTTCTTTGCCAGCTCCTCCTGGGTTATCCCTTTACTGGTCCGCAGTTCCTTTATGCGTGTACCTATCATCATGTTGTTATATTCTTCCATGACCCCTTTTTTAAAGCCCGGTGTTTTCTTTTCGCGTTTGGTTATGTATTTTTCAATATCACTCATTTCTTGTTACTCCTTTTATAATCTTCCATATATTTTTCAGCACGTTGTATCTCTGATGCGGGTGTCTTTTGTGTTTTCTTCTGAAAACCGTTTGTAAGAACAATAAGGTCTCCTTTATCAAAAAATCCAAGAATCCTGTAAATATTGGACTGCCACATTATTCTGCATTCCCAGATATTTGTCCCGGTCAGTTTTTTAAAGAACCTTGATGATACAAGCTCCGAATCTTCTATCAGCTTAAAAAAAGCGATTACCTTCTGCGCTGCTTTATCTGACAATGTATCAAGAAATTCCTCAACTGGACTTTCACCATTATCAAACCTGTAAAATATTATATTACGCTTCATATATTTAAGTTAGCAGTATTGTGAACTATGTCAAGAAAAATAGTTACATCTCAAAAACCACCAGGTCAAACCAAAAGTGAAATCCGTTCGTGAGAAGATTTATCTTCTCTTGAATTTCTGCATCACCGCCCAGCGACTCTTTCATTTCAAGTGTGCTGATCTTTGACTGGACCTTTTTAAGATGGTCTCTGAGCTTTGAAATTGAACCGTAATTTTTGTATAATCCCTTCTTGCGTAAAGATTCAATCCTTTTTTTTAGAGATTCTTCTTCAATCCTCAGCTGGTCTATCTGGTATGAACAGAGCTGCTTTTTAAGCTTCTCCACCTCTGTTCCGATTTCATTGTGAAGGTTAAGGATACGGGAGATTTCCCAGGGTGCAGCGCACTTCAATG
>JAAYBQ010000241.1 GCA_012730035.1 Spirochaetota bacterium | reverse complement strand
TTGCAGACATGATGATCCTGCAGTTTGTCGAAAACATCTACACTTACATACCTCTTTCTTCGAATACTATTTTCAAGATATGCGCAGTGGGCCTTATCTTTGTGCCGCCGTTTATGGCGCTTTTTTTCAGGACATTTCTTGGCATCATTGTTACCAGCAGAAGGCGGGCCATGTATCTGCTGGTACCTGTTCTATGCGCGCTTTGCATGGTGCTCTCGCAGGAACGCTATTATATATTATTCTGGAGAAATCTTTTTCTGCTGCTTATACCGCTCTATATCGCAGATATTGTTATTGTTTCAATACGGCAGCTTGTTGCAGGCAACAGAAAGGGGCTGATGCTTTTTATTTCACTCATTCCAATTTTTATTTTCGGTATATACGACATTCTTGTGTTCGCGCTCTATGCTGTTGAGGGCGGTGCGCCGCTCTATCCGCTCGGTGTGCCCCTGATGATGATACTTATAGGCGTGCACCTGGTTAACAGGTTTATTTTTAACCTCAACAGTCTGGAAAAGCTTAACAGGCTGCTTCAGGAGAAGCTTGAGGAGGGGGAACGCCTTGCGCGCATTGAAAACGAAATCGCAATTGCCCGGAAAATCCAGCTGGCAAACGTCCCCCGGACTCTGCCCGAATTAAAAGGATTCACCATAGCGGTTAAATACATACCGGCTGAAAACATAAGCGGAGATTTTTACAATTTTCATGCATTTGAAGATGACAGGCTCGGGGTTCTGATCGCCGATGTAACGGGGCACGGAATACCAGCATCGCTCATAGCCTCGATGGTAAAGATATTGTTCAGTACGCTGACACCGCTCTATTCCAGCCCGGGGCTGTTTATCCGGGGCCTTAACAGTCACCTCTATGACAAAATGGAGGGGAACCTTCTGACCGCCGGATACTTCTACATAAACAGGCGCGACAAAAAGGTTCATTACGCCCGTGCCGGGCATGAACCGCTGCTTCACGTATCGCGCAGAAACGGTGCGGTCGCGCTTGATGAATACATGCCGCAGGGAAGGGTCATCGGCGTGGATGATTCAATGGAGCCTGAACTTGCCGAGTTCGAAATTGATAACGGAGACAGGATTGTTGCGTACACCGACGGACTTGTTGAGGCTGTAAACGTCAACAGGGAGATGTTCGGCCTGGACCGCCTGAAGTCGCTTATAATTGAATCGGCAGGTTTTTCAATAGATGATGCTGTTGAATACATATTCAGAAAGCTGCAGCAATGGCGCTCTTCAGTTCAGTTCGACGATGATTTTACGCTTATAATGATAGATATAGTTTAGGCAGCCGGCGCATTTTGCGGATTGAACAGGGTGCGGCAGTCGCTTGATGCGCAGAGTCCCGCAACTGCCTGTAACATTCGCGGGACTCCTGTGCCGGTTTACTCTTTTTATCTGCTCAGATTTTTCTTCAGAGAATCCATCATGTACATGCCTGAAAGCTCCTCATCTTTTGTGACGCCATCTTCTTTGTAGAATGTCCAGTTGCCGTTACGCTTGTTGTTCATGTATTCCCCTTCTGCCCTGAGTTTTCCGTTCTGATGGTATTCCCTGAACTTGCCGTTCTTTTTGTCCATCATGTAAATTCCTTCGGATTCAACCCTGCCGTTGCCATAGAACTGTTTCCATGTCCCCTGCCTCTTCGGTCCCTTGGGCAGGCCGTTCATCTCACCCTCTCCGGTAAGCCTGCCGTTTTCGTAAATCCTGCAGACGCCGTTTACCATGTCCTTTACAAAGAAGTATTCTTTTTGAAGCTGTTTCTTTGAATTATAGTATTTCCATATACCTGATTTTGTTCCTTCTTCGTACATGCCCTCTGCCTCGAGCCATCCCTCGGGTGAGTATTGCAGCCACTTGCCTGACATCCTGCCGTCAGAGTATCCGCCGGTCATGAATTTTTTTCCGGTTTTATGGTAGAGCGTCCATGTGCCGACCTTGTCACCCTCCTTTGCTGCAAGGTTGGGGTTCTCGTCTATCTTGGACTGCGGTACTGGAACATATCTTCCCTCCATTTTCTTTTTACCGTCGGGATAGTATTCGGTGTAGAGGCCGTTAAGCTTGTCCTCTTTATATGTTGTCGATATCTGCACCTTTCCGTCGGGAAAATAGGTTATGCTCGTCCCGTTCTTTTTGCCGTCAAGGTAGTATTCCTCTTTTTCGATTTTTCCGTCTTTAAAGAATGATTTCTTTTTACCCGCTACCTTGTTGTCAACGTAGTAAACTTCGGATTTTAACGCTCCCGATTCCGCATATTCTTTACTTACGCCGTTCAGTTTGCCGTCAGTGTATGTTTTTTCAGATCTAAGTGCGCCTTTGGGGTAGAATATCTGCCATACACCTTCATATTTATCTTTAACAAATTTACCCTGCGCCGCTACAGCCTTGCCCTTGCTATCCTTGTGAAAATAAGTCCAGTCGCCATCCTTCAGGTTGACCTGTTTGCCATCCTTCTCTTCTGTAATTACCGGGCCTTTTGCCTGCAGGGATCCGTCCGGATAGAAGAGTTCCATAATATTTCCCGTAATTTTTGATTCCGGCGTTTTAGTCTTTGTCTCTTTTTTCTGGCACGCGGCAAAGACCAGCGGAATAATAACAAGCAGTGATAAACCTTTTCGTATCATGTTACCTTATCTCCTGTAAGTTTGTGTGGATCACCGGAGGCTTCACAGTGATTGACATTATTTAATATAATTTCAGTAGATGGACTTTCCACCAGAAAAGTCAATAATTTAATGTTGCCGCGTTTAACAGGCAATGCGCCCGGTAAAAGGGATTCATGTGCAGTTCTGTTTTTTCTGTTTTTTCTGCTTATACATAAGCCTGTCAGCCCGGGACATGAGCTCATCAATCGAGCATGGCGATTCAGGATCATAATCGGCTATTCCTATACTCATTGATACAGGGTAATTCAGGCCCGGGTGAGAATTCTCTTCATCTGTTGTTTTAGCCAGCCGCTTCATTACAACATCGGGAAGTTCCAGGCTGTCCGTTACAAGCACGGCAAATTCATCCCCGCCGAGCCGGGAGATAATGTCAGATTCCCTGAAGGTTTTTCTAAGTATAACCGAGGCTCTCTTTATAGCGAGATCACCCTCTTCATGGCCATAAGTGTCATTTATAATTTTAAGGCCGTCAAGGTCTATAAAGAAGAGTAGAAGTTTTTTCTTCAGCCGTGAAGAATTTTTTATCTGGTGTTCGGCAAGGGTAATAAATCCTCTTCTGTTGAAGAGACCGGTAAGTGTGTCAATTATTGCCATCATCCGGATCTCCTCTTCGGCACGCCTGCGATCTGTTGTGTCGCGGGCAATAAAGAGTATACCTGATGGTATGCCGTTTTGAAAGAGAGTGGATGTCTTTATGTCAAAGTAGTTCGGATCGCTGCAGCCGGGTTTCTTCAGTTTTGTTTCATAAGCCAGCGGTTCAGAAAAGCCCTGCCTTACCGCTTCGAATAATAACTCCTGCCGTGACGCAAATTCTGCGGGGAACAGATCCTTCAGTCTGCTTCCAACTATTTCGCCGTGAGATGCCAGGGTCATTGCCGCGGGATTGGCGTAAGTAATTATTCCTTTCATGTCGATTGTAATTATGGCGTCCAGGGCTGTCTCGGTTAGGTTGCGGAATTTAAGTTCACTTTCAAAAAGCGCCTTCTCGGCACGTTTGCGTTCCGAGATGTCATGTACTATTCCCAGGAAACCGTTAAACTTTTTTTCATCGTCGCGCAGAAATTTGAAAGCGACCTCTGTCCAGATAGTAGATCCATCCTTGCAGGTTAATTCCAGTTCAATGGAACGTACCCTTTCAAGGTCGCCCGATCCTGATGCCTCAAATTCCATCTCTTCCGCAAAGATTATCATCGCGTTTTTATATGATTCGGGCGTAAGCATTTCTGCGGGGGTTTGTCTCACAGCCTCTTCGTCGGTATAACCGCGGAATCGTATAACGGATGGACTTACATAAGTCATGCGAAGGTTGTTATCCATTGTGATGATAATATCAGTGGCGTTCTCGGCAAGTAGCCTGTATTTTTCTTCAGATTCACGCAGTCTTTTTTCAGCCTGCTTTCTGTCTGTTATATCCCTTATGATCCCCCTGAATCCGACGGGGTTCCCCTCTGCGTCTCTGATAAGTGATATGGAGCTTTCAATCGGTATCCGGTTCCCCTTTTTGCTTACGAGTTCCCAGTCGATACCCTTTACTGTTTCACCGGTGCGGAAAACGCGCGTGTATGTTTCGAAAACCTTACGGGCATTTTCACTGTCAACATATATGCGGAAATTCATACCGGTCATTTCACCGGGGGAGTATCCAAGTTTTGTCATGGCCGTGTTGTTAAAAAATGTCAGGTCGCCGTTCAGGTCAACCTCGTAATAGGCCTCTTCCATGTTATCGAGGATGTTCCTGTAGCGTTCCTCCTGGCGCTGAAGACGGTCCTCGCTTTCGCGAAGTTCCTTTTCGGCCTGCCTGCGTTTTGTTATATCGCGGATTATCCCCCTGAAGCCCGCAGGCCTGCCGTCTGCGTCCTTTATAAGAGAGATGGAACTCTCGACAGGAATGGTTCCGTGGGTCTTGCTTATAACTTCCCATTCAAGGCACTTGACCGATTCTCCGGTCTGCAGAACACGGGTGTATGCCTCAAGCAGTTTGCGCTGATTGTCTTTGTCAACATATTCGTGAAAGTTCATGCCCATCATTACGTCATCGGTGTAGCCGAGATTTTTTACTGCTGTTGTGTTGAAGAAGGTAAGGTTCCCCTTCAGGTCAACCTCGTAGTATGCCTCTTCCATGTTATCGAGGATATTCCTGTAGCGCTCGTCGCTATTATCGCGATGAGCCTCTTTCTGGTGAGTGTTGATTGACGCAGAGCTTTCGATGTCCCGTATTCTCTGCCTGAGCATGTTGTTTTCTTCTATCAGCTTGCTGATATTCTGCGATTGATCGTTCATCTGGCTGCCCTGTGTCGCGTCGGGTGTATTCTTGTCGTGTTATTGCCGGTTGATTTATCTGTCGGGTAAAATTAACCGGTAATGGTACCTGAAATACTTTAAGCTTTTTACCGGGAAAGTCCGTCCTGGACTTTTTCAGTGTGGGTTAGCAAATTAATTTCGCGGAACCCCGCATTGTTCGCCGCTTTTAAATCTGAAAATAGCGAACAATGGCGATACGTCCCTGCATCGCCAGGATCAGCTTTAAGTTTTTCAGCGAACTGCCGGTATAATTTAATGATATTTTGATCCCCCAGACGCTTTAGGCAGCCGATGGATTGTGTCATTATATTCTACAAAACAGTTAAGGAATTAACACTGAAAAGCATAATATTTTTTCGTGGTTGGATATTTCTCCGGCAACTTAATTTTGAAAGAGAAATGTTCAAATAATACTACAAATTAAATATTGTACTCTATTTTAAGCTAACGCGGTGAATGTCAACAAAGTTGCAGTTTAAAAACTAATATTTTTTTCCGCAGCCCGGACTTAACATGCCTCACACAGAGAACGCAGAGCGATGCAGTGAGCCTGTCGAACTGCACACGGAGAGGTTGAGTGTGTCATCCCCGTGCAGACGGGGATCCATCGGCTACGCATGGTACCGCCCGGTTATTGCACCCCTTGCATGAAATTACCAGCTTATTGAATAGCTGATACAGATGTTTGCACGCCCGGAAAAATTAATTTATGTACAGGTACACATATTATGTACACAGGTACAAATGATTTATGTACAGGTACACATATTATGTACACAGGTACAAATGATTTATGAACAGGTACACATATTATGTACACAGGTACACATGTTTTGTACACAGGTACACACGTTTGTGCAGCAGGGACACAAGATTTATGTGCAGGGACATACGATTGTATGGCAGGAACACAATTTTACTGTTTATAAGAAGATCAGGGGGTTTAACTTTTTTTAATTTCAGTTGCAGGGCTTAATCGGGTTTATCCGGGAGTACTTTTTAGTACCCCCGGATAGTGAATTTACTGTATGGTCTGCTCAAGCTGCGCGGTTTCAGCTGCTTTTTCCCTGTTTTTAATACTGTTATATTTCTTCTTTCTGTATTCACTGGTATATCCCCGCATCCTGTTTTTGTCCCCGGCAAACAGATATACTGCGTGTGCCTTTAGTTCATCAACAGCTTCTTTAAGGTGGGTATATGCCTGGTTGCGCAGTCTGAGCGATTCGCTGCTGAATGACCTTCCGGTCTTTACCGCTGCCAGCAGTGAGCCCATTTTGCGGGACATTTCGGCTCCTGCAGTAAGCTTCTGCATGTTGAACTTTTTAGACTCAAGGTACCCGGCGTGCTCCATGCCGAATATGGCAAGGTCGCGAAGGGACTGAATAAGCGAGGCCTGGCTCTGGCCCGATGCAAGCCTGGTTATGGCTGCCCGTGCCGTACGGTTGTCCCTGAAGGCGAACTTTAAGCTGCGCGCCAGTTCCTTTCTTAAATCGTATGCCGCGGGTAACTGTGTGTGCCACTCCTTTTCGATGCCCACTTCGCCCGAGTCAGATGTTGTCCATATTGCCTGGGCCTCGCGTAGCGCGTCTATGCGAGCGGGCATATCCTCTACCATCTGCCAGTCGATTCCGTTTGCCACCAGTTTTTCCCTGTCAGCCTGGCACCAGTTGTAGATGTTCTCTGCCTCCTGCAGGTAGTTCCTTACGGGTATGCCTGTGGGTGCCTTGATTCTTTCATCGGCTATTGACACGATGGTTGCTGTTGTTGATTCGTTTTGTGTTAAAAAATTCATGTGAGTCCTCCTGTTGTTCCCCTGTGGGGAGTGTTTAATACCTGGTGACGTTTTCGGGGTCAAAATTAGAAAAAAAATTTTTGGAGGTGAAAAAAGTTCAATTTTTTGCTGTTTTTGGGGTTTTCCCCGGCATTTTCAGGGTTTTGTGAACTTAACGGGTTTCACGTCAAAGCGCAAATACGCAGAGAGAAGATGGTTAGGAATTTGTCATACCCGTCCCCGCCTGCGCGGGGATAAACTCCGGCGGGCGACCATTGGCTGCGAATGGTACCGGCAGTAGCCTGGACTTAACGCCCCCGGCTGAAAAATCTTCACGTAATTCATGAACATTAACCATCCACCCCCGAAAGGGGTCAATGAACTTAACTGGTCTCTCGCAAAGCCGCTAAGACGCAAAGGGTAATGAGTTTGTCATACCCGTGAAGACGGGTATCCATCGGCTACGCATGGTACCGGCAGTAACCTGGACTTAACGGGTCTCTCGCAAAGCCGCTAAGACGCAAAGGGTAATGAATTTGTCATACCCGTGAAGACGGGTATCCATCGGCTACGCATGGTAC
>JAAYBQ010000240.1 GCA_012730035.1 Spirochaetota bacterium | reverse complement strand
ATTCAATGTCCTTCAGGGCGTCATCGCGTTCGAGTATTCCTGTAATGATGCTGACCTGCAGGGATATTGAGCGGGATTTTATGCGCTTCAGAAGATCGAAGGGTACAGGGTAGTCGTCATCATTGAACTTGTTGATTTTGAAGAATTTGAGCCTGTAATCAAGATAGCACCTGCAGAAGATCTCAAGCCTATGTTCCGTGGTCATTTCGCCGGCGATGGCCTTCTCCAGCTCCAGCCTGTAATCATGCAACCAGTTATCGATGACGGCCAGGAAGAGGTCATCCTTGTTCCGATGGTAATAGTAAAGGGCGCTTCGGGTGATATTGAGCGCCGAGGCAATGTCGTCCAGTGATGTCTTCCCGTATCCGTAGAGGGAAAAGACCTCACTGGCGGCCCTTATTATCTCCATCCCGCGCTGATTTGATTTTGTTTTGTCTGACATTATTTATACCTTTGAAGGGGAAATGTTTTACATTTTTACGCTTAATGTCAATTAATTAATTGAGCTTTTCATGAAGTATGGTTTTTTCGCAGGAATTTTTTGATGAAGGGTCAGAGTACTGATACTTTAAGACCGTGAAAAAGGAGGGGTCAGAGCACCAATATATTCCCGGCGCAGGAGCGTTTTTATGTGAATCTCCTGGGTCAGAGCACTTACCTTTTCCCGGGAAATTCCAAGCCGACAAAGCGGTTTATTTGATTAAAAGCTGTCTGTTTTGGGAAAAAACATCGGATGTGTTCTGAAAGGACGAATGAAATCTCAGGTGATATGGGGGAAGAATAGAATCTTTGAAGGCAAAAGCATCCGTGTGGCATGCCAGGGCATTGAATCGGCACTGATGCTGAATCTGGAATCACCGGGAATGAATCCTTTTATAGTAAAACCGGAAGATGATGAACCTGAGAGTCGATTTTTTACCAGGAAATAAATTTCATTACCAGAATCCGCTCTCCCAGGCGCGCATGTCCTGCCCTGCCATGTGATTCAGATACTTCTGCTCGTAAGCCAGTAATTTTCTTACCCGTGATCCGTGATTCCAGGCGAGTCTCATGAAGTAGTAGTGCCTGGTTATCTTTATCTCTGCCTCATGATTTTTGTAGAGATAGGAGTTGATGAATCCTATCTCGTTATACCTGGGATTGCTGGACAAGCCCTGTTTGCATGGATTATAGGCGATGTACCATAAGAGATAGAGCAGATACTCCCTGGGATCCCTGGATTTTTCGATAACCTTGCTTTTGAAACGGTCGTTCCACAGCGGCCCGCTTCTTCCTGTGGCATGATTGTATTTCCAGGCAGTCCTTGACTTTATGTACTGCATTATTCGTGATATATCGGCCTCGCCCAGAAGGGTCCTGATGAGAAGATGGAAATGATTCTTAACGTTTTCCACCGCGATGAGTTCAAACCTGTACTTTTCCTGGCACATTTTTATGGCTTCCATGAAGAATTTTCTGCCGTGGACGCTGTTGAGCAGGCCGCTCCTGTTTATGCATAAGGACCAGCAGTGATGTGTGGAACCCTGTTCTTTCTGTCTCGTGGGTCGCGGCATGGTTAACCTCCCTGAAATCAGCTTCAGGAAGGTAACGAAGAGTCCCTGGAAGGAGTAAAAAGTTTTTCCGGGGAAGAGGAGCTTTTAAAGAAAAACTCTTCCTGCGGGCGGAGAGTACTGAGGGGTCAGAGCCTGTTAGCAAAACAAAACGGCTCACATACTCCGGCAAAAATATACCGGTTTTGACAACCATATACAGATTACCATATTCCTCCCGCCTTTTAACATCCTGATCTCATTTTTTTATTGACCCGGACAAAACAAATGACAAAAAGCCAGTAAAAGTTAATAACACTGAATTAAATATATTTGACCGGTAATCCTGAAATGAATCATAACAGCAGATACACCATGCCCGCAGAATGGGAAACACATGAAAGGACTCTCGTTGAATGGCCGGTAAGAAACTCCATGCAGCACCCTGAAAACTACGACCAGGTATGTCAGGGATATGCCGAAGTGGTAAACGCCATCTCGGAATTTGAAACCGTCACTCTTATCATAAACGGGGATTCAGAGAGCCTGGCCCGCCGCCTTTGCACCTCCGAAGCGGATTTTCTGAGCATTCCTCATAAT
>JAAYBQ010000239.1 GCA_012730035.1 Spirochaetota bacterium | reverse complement strand
TTGAGTTCATAGTGGTTACTCCTTTGATTGTTATTTATCCAAGTACTAATCTTGGGTAACCGCTATGAATTTCAACTAAAACAGGGACATGCTCATTGTTAATGACATCTTGACAATTCAGACTTTACTCACTGTATTATAATATTTTGTTACTGGTTGTGCCCATTCTAATAGCAAAAGTAAAATAAGGTGTCGGAGTCTTCATATTTTCATCAATATTAACATCAAAAATTGATTTGAGTGATTTAGTATCAAAATAATCTTCAACTGTGTAAATTGTTATCTGAATAACAAATGGAATACCTTCAGCTTCAAAATCATAGTATATATCCAGAACTCCATCACTGATTACCATTTTATCAGGCTTATCTATATTGCTATCTTTAAGAATATTACCCTTATAAAACTTTAAAAATTCATGGAACTTCTTTTTAAGCTCGCCACGCTTGGTCTCAATTATAAAGCCACTTTCTCTAAATCCTTCTTTCAATAAGTTTTTTTCTAAACAATAATTTCTGAATTCTTTATAAGTTACATCACCTTTGTTGCCTTGGAATATAGGAATTTTTACAGTTTTACCATCTTTTTCATAAATCAAATTTGAAAATTTAATTATGAACGAAGAATACTCATCAAATTTCTTAACAGTTTCATTATTAAATTTTCCGATAGTAACTGCGTCACTACTGGCACTGTTCGGCTTGCAATTAAAAATTAAAAACATACAGATAACTGCAGTGCATCTAAAAATTTTTAATTTCATGGATTATTATTCTCCTTTTCATTAGTGATTGGTCTGTAATTGACAATCTTGCGCTTGATAATCTCATTTTCTTTTGTTTCTTCATTAAAATAATACAACTCCATAGTTTTTGTATTAACATAGGTTTTTCGTTCAGGATGATTTGTATCATTTATATGAAGTATAATATTTCCGCTATCATCCACCGATGCATTTACCACACTCATCGTATGGTTACTTGTTTTACCTGGTAAAGGATCATACTGAATATCTACTGCTCCACCATCTTTTATGGTATTAAGAATTTCGATTGTAGCAGTTTTTTTAGATGAATCATTATTATGATTAACGTTAGTTCCAGAATTCGGACAAGTTATATTTCCGTTGCCTGTCGAAATCGCAGATGCAATTGCATCCTCCTTTGTATCTGCTGGTAAACCGTTTGCAATTGCTGCTACCGTCTTAGCAAAAACAGGATAATCGTTTACTTTATAAGTTCCATTTTCTTCATTAGTAAAAACCGAACCATTCTTCTTGGCAGCGTCATATATTTGCTTTTTTTGTTCAGGTTTTAAATTAACACCTAATGTCTTGGCTACCCCATCAATTGTTGATAAAAATACACACGCTCCATACTCTCCGGGCATCTCATAATCGCTAAGCTTGTTCTGGTCAAGTATAATTGTTCCATTAGTATTATTAAAGGGAATTCCATCCCATCCGGTTTTTTCAAGTATACTTGTTGTTAATTTCGTATCTTTAGCCCTTAATGCCAACTGCTTCTCAGTCAGTGCTTCCTGCTCTTCAACATACGCCAGCATTATTCTGTTTCCCTTTTCCTCAATAGTCAGCTCAATTCCAGCCGCCTCCTTATTGTTATAATAATCTATCATTTCAGAGCCGGTTAGTTTTTCACCACCAGCTAACCGTTCTTCATATTTATCAATTGCAACAAGATACTGTACATCACCATCACTCGCATAATGATCAAACTCTATCCAGTTCCCTGTATTCTCTATTACCTCTCCTGTCTTGTCGTATATATCTACAGTAGTATCTACCGCGTCACTTAATCCCCAGAATATTTCTACCGCTGCATTGCCCGTTGTATCTATGGGGTGCGACACAAAATCCACTGTCGTATTATCAACTGTAAATCCTCCCTGCAGTCCGCCCTCTTTGGTGTTGTACTGCGCTAGTGTTACGTCCCTGTTAAGGCCTTCAAGTCCGGTTGAAGTCCCGTCTGCAGGTGTGTCGCGTATTATTATTGTCCCTTCGCCCACTGTGGCAAAGTTGGTCTGCCTGTTGTCTTTAAAGCCGTAGTTCGCGTTTACGTTGTAGTTTGTATCTTTGCCGCTTCCGCCTATGTTTGCCCCGCCGCCCACATTGTACGACCTGTTACTGTCCTTTATGTTGCTGTATTCAAAACTGCCTGTGGCAAGGGTAAGGTCCCCTGTGTCAGACGCTATTACAGCCCCCTTAAGCGTTGTTTTGTCTGCCACGTCTATATTTACTGTACCGCCTGCTGTAAGGCTGGTCTGTTCATTTACCCACTTGCTGCTGCTCTTATCAAGGTTAAAGTTGTAGCCAACGTTAGCGCTGCCCTTTCCTCTTTTCATCCCGGTTAAAGCCGTTCCGCGGGTCGTACTGCATGCCTGCGGCAATAATTTATACTTGACTCACATTTATTATAAGTAATACTATTTTAACAAACAATTATTTGATGTTTTGATTTTTACATATTTTACAGGCTGTTCCTGGCATATGAATCAAGAAAAAATTATTGTCGCCATAAAAACCGCATCTAAAAATAATACTGTTTACTGGAAAGACCATATTATCCAGAGGATGCGTCAGCGTGGGATTAATGTTTCAGAAATTCTTTCAGTATTAACTGATTTTCAAATAATTGAAG
>JAAYBQ010000238.1 GCA_012730035.1 Spirochaetota bacterium | reverse complement strand
TCACGAAGAACATCGGGCGAAGTTCGTTTCATCTCGGCAATCCTCTTGGCCACATCGGCCTGGGTGTTGTGCGGAAGTTCAGCCAGTATAAGAGCCGCTTTCTGTGGATCAAGATACGCGAGAATAAGTGCTATCGTCTGAGGGTGTTCGCCCTGTATAAAGTTAAGCAGGTGACTGGGATCTGTGCGCCTTATAAAATCGAAGGGCCTTACCTGCAGCGAAGAGGTTAGCCTGTTTACTATATCAATCGCTTTCTGGGTGCCGAGGGCCCTTTCAAGAACATCCCGCGCATAATCGATACCGCCCTGGGAGATAAACTCCTGGGCCATCATCATCTCCTGGAATTCCTGGAGAACCCTGTCCTTGTCGTCAGGTTCAATTTTGTCAAGCCTGGCGATCTCGAAAGTAAGCTGCTCTATCTCGTCTTCACGAAGGTGCTTAAAAATCTCCGATGAAACATCAGAACCCAGTGAAACAAGAAAAACAGCCGCTTTCTGCCTTCCAGTAAGCTGTGATTTCTTTGATTGAAGCATTTTAACCCCGCCGCTTTAAAAAAAGCCGGCCGATAGAATCGGCTTTCAAATAATCCGGCTTTTTATAATATATCGACATAAAACCTGAACGAGTCAAACTAAAAAATTACTCCTCGGCCAGCCAGGTGCGCAGCAGCTGGGCAACATCATCAGGCCGCTCGCGTGCAAGCTGCAGGGCGCTCTGCTGTAGCTCAAGCCGCGCGCGCTCCTCGAGTGAGAGCTCAACATCGATACCCTCCTCTTCGGCAGCTTTAAGTGCCGCTTCACGCATACGCTGCTGTTCCAGAGCAAGAGCCTCTTCTCTTGCGCGTCTTCTCCTTTCCAGCTCCTTCTGTATTGTTCTGAAGAGTATGAATCCCACAAAAAGGGCCACAACGCCTATCAGCGCAGCCAGGAGCAGCATCTTCATCTGCTCTTTTTTTCTATATTCATCTCTTATGGAATTCCAATAGGCAGTTCTGTCAAACATGATGTTTTCAACCGCGACCTGGTCACCGCGGGCGTCATCAAAATTGATCGCCTTTTTGACAATGTTCTCGGCCTTTTTAAGCTCTTCAGCTGTGAGAGAAATCTGAACCGGCTTTTTGGAAGGGTCAAGATCGTAATCTCCATCAGGCTGACGTGGAAGATCCTGTTGCCCGTCTATGGCTATTGCAACAGTGACCCTGGTTATGTCATAGGGGTCACGGGTAATCATCCTTGTCGTTTTGTTTATACCATGATTCCTGATGTCCTCCTGCCTGTCATACTGCGCGAACTGATCATCGCTCGCTTTGTACCCGGGAGGGGTATTGCTGTCTGTACCGGCCACACCTTCGGGATTCCAGCCGTGTCCCTGAAAATGCTCCTTTGTAGTCTTTTCAGAGAGTATAAGCGAGTCCTTTTCTACCTGCTCTGAATAGGGGGTGCGTGGATCATCCTTCCTTATAATAACCGGGCCATGTTCTATCTGCTCCTCCTGGATTTTGTCCCAG
Organism: Spirochaetota bacterium; assembly: GCA_012730035.1. Lineage (GTDB taxonomy): Bacteria > Spirochaetota > UBA4802 > UBA4802 > UBA5550 > JAAYBQ01. Next base: position 7,285 of record JAAYBQ010000238.1, on the reverse strand, counting down.
TTGAACTCCATGTTAAGCCTGACAATCTGTATCCTGTCGGGGGAATAGATACGCTCAAGCCCTTCCCTTATATCCTTGAGCAGCTTTACCCGGGCCTTTTCTTCATGTTTTTTTCTATACTCAAGTATTGTATATTCCTTCTTTTCGTTTTCAAAATCATCGTCAAAATCGGATATTATATTACCCGTATCGTCTGTTACGGTTACATTATCAGGCTTGAGCCTGTTGCCCACAGCACGCGAAACAAGAAACATTATCCCCTTGATCTCTTTATTGCTGAGCTTTTCATAGCCGGGTGCGAGGTGAACAGTAACAGCTGCCGTATAAGGAGTCTGCTCATCTGAATAGAGACTGTCTTCGGACATTGCAATCTCGACAGTGGCTTTTGTTATATTCTGAAGCGATTCAATATGTTTCTGCACTTCGCCTGTAAGTGCCCGCATATACTTGACGTCAAGCTCACGGTCCGTTTCGGTCCAGTTGGATATGTCGAATAATTTAAACCCCGGCACGCCCTTGGGTAGCAGGTTCTCCTGAGCAAGTTTGGTCACGATAACCGCACGCTGGTCAGGCTTCACAAGAATTGTGCTTGTTCCTGCAGACTCGTAGTAGAAACCCATTTCATCCAGCTTCTTCGAGAGCTGTCCGAACTCATCATTATTAAGGTCGGCAAAAAGTATTACATTGGGTTCACCGCTTGAGATGGTAAACAGAAGAATAAATGACACCAGCACCACTCCGGCCACTACACCTATGATGATCTTCTTGGTGCGGTCCAGTTTGGTATAAACCTCTTTAACCTGTTCCAGCAGTTTCCTGAAAAAATCTCCCATATAACGTCCTCCGGTCCGGCAGATGCCCGAATACTAATGCGACATAATACTCTTACAATTTGTATGAAAAAATGTCAATTAATTTCCTGAAAAAAGCACATTAAATGTATAATTATCTTCGACCAGGCGGATATTACGGTGAGACCGCGGGCGGCAACAGGTAATTGACGGACCGCGATACATCGGGTCGCGATCCGTCTAACTCCGGTTATTATCTAAGGTTCATCAGCTCCCTGTACGCATTAAGTGCGCCGTCACGCACCGCTTTCGTAAGGCCCAGTGCAACCTCTGCCTTCTGGGTCGCGATCATAACCTGGTGAATATCAACTGATTCAGGCTCATATATCATCTTCTGCATAAGGCTCTCCGCATCAACCTGCAGGTCATTAGTCTTTGCCACGGCACTGTTGAGCATATCCGCAAAGGACCCGGATACATCATCCTTTTGCCTCTGAATGGGCGTGGAACCGCTGAAGTGGCTTTTATTTGAAGTTATAAGATTTACCACGTGTCCTGAAAGTGACGCATTATTAATCATTTTACACCTCTGTATTTATATTATCAACCAGCGTATTTCATCTCAATCTTTGAATCAACAGCATCATTGTCAAACCTGCTGATCCTTTCGGACCTCTTCATATTAATTCTGGCCGAGAGTTCGTGCGATACCTTGATTTCGCCTGCTTTTAAATTTTCACGAAACATATTCATTCCTCCTTGACTATGCGCCCGTTCTGCCAAGTTCAAGTGCTTTTGCAAACATCGACTTGGCGTTATTCACTATCATTACATTAGCTTCATAGGACCTTGATGCTGAAATAAGGTCAGTCATCTCGGTTACAACATTTACATTGGGGAGCCTTACATAACCCTTTTCAGGCCCGGTTGCAATAGCGTCAGGATGCGTCGGATCATACACAAGCCGCAGGGGACTGCTGTCCTCCTCAATTTTAACAACCCGCACACCCTTGCCCGCACCGTGCTCTATCCTCTCAGGAACAATCGGCGACCTGTATTCAGGTCGCACATTAACCGGGGCAAAGATTGCCCTTTTGCGCACGTATGGCCCGTCACCCTCTGGTGTACGCGTAGTGTTGGCATTGGCGATGTTGTCGCTTATCAGGTCCATCCTGAGTCTCTGGGCCGTGAGGCCCGTTGATGCTATATTAAAACTGTCGAACATCCCCATAATTAACTCCGTTTAACGTTATACTGCCCGTGAAACCATCTTGAGCATCCTGTAGTTATGACTGAGCGATGTAACAAATGCGTTATAGCGCATAAGGTTCTTCGCTGAATCGACCATTTCTTTTTCTATATCCACATTGTTACCGTCATTACGGTATGATGTTGAGTAATCCAGATTCACCCTGGGATTTACAGATTTCAGGTCGCGTTCAATATTAAAGGGTATATGCCTGCTTTCAGTTGCAAGCCCCTGGAAACTGTTTCTTGCCTCAGCCTTCTGCCTGATGGCCCTTTTCACTTCGCTTTCAAAATTAACCTCGCTTCTCTTGAAATGCGGCACATCAACATTGGCAATATTGTTAGAGATCACTTTTCTTCTGAGAGACTCAACATCCAGGGATCTCTCAAGAAGATAATTGGTATTCATCAGGTTACTTTGTTCAAACATGGATCAACTCCTGCCTCTTCCTCTATTATCTCTTGTCGGTAAAATTGAAAATAACATAAGATATTTTTTATGGGACATAATTTTTTTTGATAAAACAGAAGAAACTCTTACCGGGTGCATCAAAACAGCAAAAGCATCATTTTTTGTTGTTTTTGCCTAAAACATAATATATCTTCATTGCACAATCCTTAAAGCCGGGCCGCTTTACCGGCCTTTCGGGAGGAGGTTCTATGAAAACCCGCATTGTTTCATACGGATTGTCATTTGTGATGATCCTCTGTAATGCCGCTGCATTTGCTGCGGGAATATATGAAAACGCCAACCAGAGCGCTGAATTCATAAGGACACTCACAAGGTACGCCAGCACAGAGACGGACTCAGCATTTTATAATCCCGCAGGTTCAGCCTTCATGAGCGAGGGCCTTCACCTGTATTTCAGCGATCAGATGATTTTTAATTTCCAGATAATTACAGACAGCTCACCCGTTCTGTCGGGTTATTCATACCCGGATGAGTATAACGGTGATGTTACAGCCTGGTTCTTTCCTGACCTCTACGCACTTTACAAGGCTGGGGGATGGTCCGCCTTCCTGCACCTGGGCATCATAGGCAGGGGCGCCATTGCCGAATATCGATCTGCAACACCGGCAATACACAAGGCTGTCATAGGGTATGCGTCCGCAGTAGCGGCAGGTCTTTCAGGCACTCTGTCATCCATCAGTACAGAGGGAGATCTTGAAGCCTATTCGTATTCTACCGGTGCAACAGCCGGCGGGGCTTACAGGTTAAACAACATGTTTGCAATAGGCGGCGGGATCAGATATATCCATGCCGAACAGAATACACACCTTAAATACCGATTCAACAGCGTGATGATGAATGGAACCGCTGATATCACCGCATATTTCAGCAATATTGATGTTGATGTAAGCGCAAGGGGTGATTCTGCAGGATTTATCGGAGGCTTTGACATCAGGCCATCAGGTGGAATGAACGCAGGCTTCAGGTATGAATACTACACAACAATGAAGGTTACCAACGCTAAACCTGAAAAATATGAAGGAGATGCCGCTTTCCTGGCGATGTTTCCCCTTGATAAAGGTGACTATGTGAAAACCACACTGCCGATGAATGCTGCTGGGGGGATTTCATACATGGTTTTGCCTCAACTTAAAGCCGAAATAGGTTTTATCTATTACTTCAACAGGTTGACTGACTGGGGCAAAGATTCATCGGGAAAAGATATCGCGGACAAATACAAAAACGGTTATGACGCGAGTGCTTCGCTTGAATACATCTTCGTGCGCCGGTTAAGGGCAAGTATAGGCTATTCGCACTCTGTGAGCGGCGTGACCCCGGAAACAAGGAGTTATGACCGGACCGGCCTTGATTCAGACGCCTTTGCCATGGGAGGAAGATGGACTTTTCACGAAGGTCTTGACCTTACTGTGTCAGCCCTGGTTGCATTCTTCAGGGATACGGCAGAACCAAACATTGCACCCGATTCAGGTTCAACAGAATACAAAGAAATAGTCTGCAACTTTGCAGCAGGTATAAGCTATAGTATCCGATGACAGCATGACTTATACCTGCATTAAACCGTGGTGCCGTCTGCAGAATAAACGGTTACTAAAAAAATTCACCTGGTCTTAAACAGTTCCTGGTCCACTGTCATATTGATCTTATCATCCACCTGCCCGCTCTCCTCATCCAGGGAGAGAAACTGAGCCATTCATGTTTTAATACCCATTGCAGGCAGTATCCATTTATTTGCTGCTACAAAAAAAAGGAAGAATATGACAAAACAGACCATGGCAAATGTCAGCTCCCTGTCTTCGTTTCTTTCAATTTTTTTCATGTTTAACCTCGGTAATATTTCAGGTTATATGTTCCCGGATTATATATGTTACCTGACTTTTACAGAATAATCCGGAAAAACTGCACCCCTTAAAGACTAATGAAAGTTTGACTGTACACCCTTAATCAATTACATTAAAACTGAATTTAAATAAGGCCTGATCAGTGATCCGGTCATATCCCGGTTGCAAAGTATTCATTTATCTTTAACCGGGATTAACTAAAAATTCCCGCATTTCCGGGAGGAAAAATGAAACTCAGGTACAGCATATCCTGGCTGACACTGGCAAGTATTCTGATGTATTCACTTTTTGTCTTTATTATACAGACTGCATTTATAAGCCCGGCATTTGACAGAATCGAAGATGAATCCGCAAGGCGCGACCTCGAAAGAACTTTAAATTCGCTTAAAATAGAGCAGGAGCACATATCTTTAACAGCCCGGGACTATGGCCAGTGGGATGATACCGTCAGTTTTGTCCGCACGCTGAACAGGGATTACATCAATTCCAATATGCTTCCCGAAACATTCAAAAATACCGGCCTTGATTTTTTTGCAATTTATAATGATAAAGGCACAGCCTGTTATTCATCGCGCATAAATAAAAAGGGATTCATAGTCCCATGGAAAGGTCTCGAAAGAGATACTCTCTTAAAACGGCTGCTGAACCATGGCAGCGGGCTTAATAACATTAACGGAATAATTCACACAGAAATGGGGTACTGTATTGTCGCATCATCACCGGTACTAAAATCAGACGGCACGGGACCATCAGCAGGCAGCTTTATAACCGGAAAAATCATTGACGGAGACATGACCATAAAACTCCGGTCTATCTCGGGTGTCCCGGCAATTTTCGGAGAGGAACATATCCAGGGAAAGATCGTAAATGCTGCGTCTGGATTAAATTTAAACAACATAATAATCGAAAGGGAAAAGGGAAATATCTGCGCGAAGACAGTTATTGAAACTGTTGACGGAATTAAACCATACTCAGTTAAATCCATAACAGACATAAGCGCTACAACTGCAGGCAGAAGAATAATATACAGTTTTCTAATTACGGGACTTATTTTCGGTGCCGGATTCTCGTTCTTCTCGGGATTCTTTCTGCAGAAAATGGTATCAAGGCCCATAAACAGTCTGGCAGAAACTGCAAGGTTTATAAATTTAACTGCGGATTCTGCAGCAGTGCCCGCTGAGCTGATCAATCGCAAAGATGAAATCGGTTCACTTGCCGCAAGCTTTAATATAATGCACCAGCGGCTCCGCACCAGCCATAAAGAAATCAGCAAAATAAATGAAACCCTCGAAGAAAAGGTTAACGAACGTACTGCCGAACTTGTCCGGGCCAACGATAACCTGATGTTCATGGCACGGGTAATGGAGAGCACAAGTGAAGGCGTGGTCATAACCGACCTGAACGCCAACATGCTGAAGGTGAACGAGTCATTCTGCAGGATGAGCGGTTACGAACAGGATGAACTGCTCGGCCGGAATCCGGGGATCATGAAATCATACAGACAGGATACGGCTTTTTACGAGGATATGTGGGAGCGCCTGACCAGCACTGGACAGTGGTCAGGTGAAATATGGGACAGGCGCAAAAACGGTGACATCTACCCCAAATGGCTTACCATAAATACAATTTATGATGAAAACGGCAGACCGGTTAACTATGTTGGTATCTGTGCCGACATCACCAGGATAAAAAAAGCAGAAGAACAGGTGCACCGCCTTGCGTATTTTGACCCGCTTACCGGACTGCCCAACCGCACACTCTTCCATGATCGCCTGTCTCAGGCAATGGGCCGGAGCAACAGGTACAGGCACCGCATAGGCCTGCTCTACCTCGACCTTGACAGGTTCAAGGATATAAACGAAACACTGGGGCACGCAGCCGGAGATGATCTGCTTGTCGAAGTCGCCCACCGCATAAAAGGCAGGGTCCGCGAATCAGACACTGTCTGCAGACTCGGAGGGGACGAATTTACCGTAATTCTAGATTTTATTGGCAACAATGACCACGTCAGGGTAATCGCCGAGAACATAATTGAAGGCCTTGGCAGGCCATTCACCCTGCTTGACAGGGAGATTTATGCCAACGCCAGTATAGGTATCGCTATCTTTCCAGATGACGACAACAGCACAGAAGGACTGCTCCGCAAGGCTGACTCTGCCATGTATATGGCAAAGGATGCCGGAAGGGGGACATACAGGTTCGCATCAGCCGAAGCCGAACATAAAAGCAGGCAGCGAATAGAAATTGAGGGGAACATGCGCAGGGCAATGGATACACAGCAATTCAGGCTGTTTTACCAGCCCCAGGTTGCCCTGGATGAGACACAGGAAGGCTGCAGAATGGAACTGATAGGTGCCGAGGCCCTGATAAGATGGAATGTAAACGGCAGCAATGTTTCGCCTGAGAGCTTTATACATGTCGCCGAAGAGACCGGCCTTATTATTCCGCTTGGAAGATGGATCCTTAACGAGGCATGCCGCAGTGCTGCCCAATGGGAGCAGCGGGGCCAGAAGCTTAAAATTGCTGTAAACATATCCGCCAGGCAATTCGAGGATCCGCAGCTCCTTGCCTATGTTGATGAGGCACTTTCGGACAGCGGACTGTTACCCTCCAGGCTGCAGCTTGAACTTACAGAGAGCATGTTCATGAACGACGTTGACAACGCGGTCAAAACAATGAACGCTCTCCGCGCGCTGGGGATATCCCTTGCTATTGATGATTTCGGAACCGGCTATTCATCAATGAGTTACCTTGGAAGATACCCGGTCGACTGCCTTAAAATCGATAAATCCTTCATTGACGGACTTGAAATGAGCGATACAGGCGAAGATGTCGTTACCGCCGTAATTACCCTGGCCCATGCATTCGGACTTGTATCGGTCGCAGAGGGTGTCGAGACTTTGTACCAGCTTGAGGCGCTCCACAAAAGGGGCTGC
>JAAYBQ010000237.1 GCA_012730035.1 Spirochaetota bacterium | reverse complement strand
TTTTGTATGTAGTTTATTCAATAATCGGGCTTTTTATCGGCGGCGCTATTGTCCTTGTGCTGAGCGCGATTTGCGGCGGTAATACCAATTACGAGGCAAACCTGAGGGTCGCGGCTTCGCTTATGGTGCTTTCACCGGTTTATGCTCTGGTGGGGCTGCTTTCATGGATAGGACTCTGGATTGGCGGAATTGCAGGGCTTGCGATATTTATTTACGGTTTCTGGATGATGTACCAGGCACTTGTTAAGGCACTGGGTGGAAAAGAGGGAACTGCAAAGGTTCTTTCAATAATACTGGCTGTTATTCCCACACTGGTTATTCTTAGCGGGTTGGTCTGCGCCAGGGCTGTCTATAATAAAATGGGGGATCCTAATCTGAATATTCCTTCATCTATTGAAGAGCAGATAATGAAAAACATTCCAGAGTCTGACAGAGAAGAGGCAAAAGCTGCCATTGAGCAGATGAAACAGATGAACCTTCAGGATGTGATGAAGGAGGCCGAGAAGAACCTGCCGGAAGAGGGTGTTGAGGATAAGTAATTTTTAAGATAATAAGGGGCTGTCAATAGTGCTATAAAGGCCCGCTGACGGGATTATGCACGGGAGAGCCCCTTATTTTATTTCGGGATTTATCATTTCGTTTTCTAAAAGGTAGTAGACCATGTACTCTTCGATTGTTTTTTTCGGGCCGTCGATTCCGCTCCTGCTCCTGTACTGCGCGTTATCGTTCCTCCTTGCAAAAAAGTGATACATTTCGCGCGGGTCGTCCGGGTCGCGCAGCGGATATGAACGTTTTTCGCCCAGTATGGTGTGTATGTCAGCACGGGTGATTGATGTCATGGAATGTTCGTGCATGTAGTCCTGTACCTTTATTATCTCCCTGTACGAAAGTCCCATGAGGTATTCACGCAGTGCCTGGAGCACGTCCTCGTTGAATTCTGACCATGCAATAAAGTCTATCATCATGGGGTTGGAGGATGTTGAGAACCTGGTAATCTCGGTGATGCCGGTCATTGTTCCGAAGGAGGGCTTGAATACAAGCCGCGAGTTCCACAGGTCTGTGAGCATGGGAGCCAGCTGCTGCACGCCCTTGTAAACCCTGGTTTCCCATATATGCGCCAGGTGAAGTGCTGCCTCGCGCCGTACCTGGTCGCTCATTGACCGGTCAGTTATTATGGAGATAAATACATCCTCGGTCATAATTGAGAAGACATAGTTATACACTATACGTTTTATATCGGCGTCCGCGCAGAATATGCTTTCAAGATCGCTGCACAGGTATGAGAGGTACAGGAAGAAGTTCATTTTAGAAATGGCAAACTGCCTTCCAAGCAGAGCCTTGGCCGGGGTGTTTAAAAGCAGGTCAAGCCCCCTGTGTTCGCAGATGTTGTCGACAAGTGTTTCGATGCTTCGGTACTGCCTGCCAAGATGCTGGTAGCCCAGGAGTGAAGGATAGAGAGATATTGCCTCTGCAATTTTTATTATTGCGGTTACTGTCTTTTCCATCTGGTTTAAATCATCGCTGCGGGACGGGTCCCTGAGCAGGGATGTTATTATCTGAATTATTTTTTCCTCTTCGGAATTAAAGATATCTACTGAATTCATGGTAACCATTCTGATTATGGGGTACATATATAATAATCAATTATGAGTGTTTACGAAATTAATTTAAGTACTTTCTGCCGATATTTTATCTGAATAATAAATCTTCTGGAGATACGGATGAAGTTGTTTGTTAATGTTATTGTTTTTATTCAGTTTGTCTGCCTGTTCTCGTGCGTCTCTGTTGCCGGCATTGCGGCTAATCCTGAAGGGGAGTTGTATGCTTCATCGGAAAAAAATATACGGGATAAAAAGGCTGGTGAAAGGGGTGATACGGTTCTTAAGCTGCCCGAAGGTTATTCTGCGGGGAGTCCTGAGATTTTAAGGTTTGGTGATGATTTTTTTGACTGCTCGCTCTTCGCGAAAAGTTTTGCCCAGGGGAACGCTCTTTACGGGGAGTTTGTGCTGAAGGCCAGGGGCGCGGATGTTGAGAATGCGTCGTTTACTCTTAAGAACGAGAGGGTCCCGCTTACTGAAACAGCCTGGGGTTACAGGTGCTTTGCGGCGATTCACCCTGAGCAGAAGCCTGGTAAAATTGATGGAGTTTTCAGCTGCACAGTTAACGGTAAAAGCATATTGGCCAGGGTTGCGGTTAAAGTAAAAGATGTTGAGTATCCTGTTTCGACAAGGAAGCTGGACCTGGGGAAGTTTTCGGACGAGAGCTATTACAAAGATCCGGCTAAAAGGAAGTTCATAAAGGAATGCGAAGAGATCAGGGCGCGGGCCTTTAAATCGGACACTGCTGACAGTGTGACAAACAGTTTATCACACCCCAGGGATTTTCATAAAATTACGGGCGCGTACTGGAATAAGAGGATCTACCTGAGTTACGCTAAAAAGAAGAATAATAAAATGGTAAAGAGCAAATCCCGTGTGAGCTATCATCGCGGTCTTGACCTTAAGGGCGCGGTCGGTTCCCCGGTTTTTGCAATGGCGGATGGCGTTGTTGTTCTGTCGCACCTGATGTTTTTTGAAGGGAATATGGTTGTGGTTGACCACGGGAACAGGGTTTTTACATATTATATGCATCTGGACAGCCGCAGCGTCAATCCCGGAGACAGGGTCAGGGCCGGGGATAAGATAGGGGCAGTGGGTTCCACCGGTACTTCGACCGGACCGCACCTTCATGTTGCGTTGAGTATACGGGGGGTGCATGTTGATCCTTTGAGCCTGCTATGCCTGCCTGTGACAAGGTAGAGATACTTTATGATGCAATAATTATATTTTAGATTCTCCATCCGCCGGAGGCGGCGGGAGAACAGAAAGATTTATTATACAAAACAGTTAAGGAATTAATACTGTTTTGTAACATATCAGTTAACCCGTTTCTAATAATTTCTGTTGAATTATTCTTATGGATGTTTTATTACTGCACAGCCCCATGAAAGGGATATTTCTGATTAATACTTACGGTGATCTTCCATGGATTCAATCAGGGCCCGGGGCTACCAAAACTTCGAGGTTGTACAATGGATTACGCTGAAATTGAAAAACTTTCCGCACTGGTACGCGGGCAGAACCTTTTCGTGGATGAGATAAAAAAAGAGATCTCGTCGGCGATCATAGGACAGGATAAACTTGTAGAGCGAATGATTATCGCGTTCATAACAGGCGGTCACATACTGCTCGAGGGACTGCCGGGACTTGCCAAGACCCTTGCTGTAAAATCATTCGCAAAATGCGTGAACGCAGACTTTATGAGGATCCAGTTTACCCCCGACCTCCTGCCCGCTGACCTTACGGGTACGCAGATATACAATCCCAGGGACCTGGACTTTTTTACGCGCAAGGGGCCGGTCTTTACAAACTTCCTGCTTGCTGACGAGATTAACCGCGCCCCTGCCAAGGTGCAGTCGGCCCTGCTGCAGGCCATGGAGGAAAAGCATGTGACCATAGGCGGCACCACATTCCCCCTGCCCAGTCCCTTCATGGTGCTCGCGACCGAGAACCCCATAGAGCAGGAGGGTACATACCCCCTGCCCGAGGCGCAGCTTGACCGATTCTTCATGAAGGTGCTGATAGATTACCCCACTGCAGACGAGGAGCGCGAGATTCTGCGCAGGTTCAACACTATCAGCAGTGACTCGATTAAACAGGTAATCTCGCCTGAACATGTCCGTGAAAGGGCCGGGCTTGTTGAGAGCATATACATAAACGAAAAACTTTTAGGTTACATTGTGTCAGTGGTTGCGGAGACAAGAAAGCCGTCGCGCAAGGAACTGAAAAAATACATCGAATACGGGGCGAGCCCGCGGGCCTCTATTGCGCTTATGAAGGCTTCGCGCTGCATAGCCTTTATGCGGGGCAGGGGATTTGTGACGCCCGATGACATAAAGGAGATTGGCGCTGATGTGCTGCGTCACAGGATAATACTTTCGTACGAGGCCGAGGCTGACGGAAAGTCCGCGGACGACATAGTGAAGCTGGTATTCGATTCGGTCGAGGTGCCCTGATTGGACGCGCGCGAAATTGCACTGCTGAAAAAGATACGGATCGAGACGGGCCGCAAGATAGACACGCTTTACGCCGGAGAGTACAGGTCCGCGTTCAGGGGGCAGGGGCTTTCGTTCGAGGCTGTGCGGGAGTATGCCGCGGGCGATGATGTGCGCAGCATAGACTGGAACGTTTCTGCGCGGATGAACCACCTGTACGTGAAGGAGTATTCGCAGGAGAGGGAGCTTTCGGTTGTGCTGATGGTTGACCTGTCGGGATCAACCGATTTTGGAAGTACCGCGTCGAAGCGCGCGGCCATACTTGAGTTTACCGCAATGATGCTCTACCTGACGCAGATGAACAATGACCGGGTCTCGCTGATCCTTTTTACTGACAGGGTCGAAAAGTTCCTCAGGCCGCGCAAGGGGAGAAAGTTTGTGCTGCGCGTGCTTGACGAGGTGATTAAAATTAAAACAGAGGGGCGCGGCACGGATATAAGGCAGGCTGCGGATTTTGCAGCCAGGGTGCTTAAAAAGCGGAGTATAATTTTTTTAATTTCGGACTTTATGGATTCTTCGGGCGATTATATTTCGCGGCTTAACCATATATCGGCTAAGCATGACATTGTGTGTGTCCATGTTGCGGACCCGTTTGAGAAGCGCTTTCCATTCCAGGGCCTGGTTGAGTGCCGCGACCTTGAGACTGGTAAGGTTTTCCTTACTGAGGCTGTCACGCGCGATGGTGCGGTTCAGGCAACGGGGAGTTTTGATACCATCAGGCTAAGTACTGATAAACCGGTTGAGGTGCCGCTGCTGAGGTTCTTTGAAGAGAGAAAGATGCGGGTCAGGTACAGGTAGGGAATTTGCCACCCTTGGGCAAAGCTCAGGGTGCACTCCGGCACAGTGGGAACCTCCATGTCATACCCGCGAAGGCGGGTATCCATAAGTTGCGCAAAGTACGGGTTGCGGCATGAACCTGTATGTTTAACCACCCGCTTTGCTGGAGACAGGGAGGGCGCGGAGAAAGTAAAAGGATTAGAGAATCTTCTCGTAAAGGCGCGAAGCAGCAAATATGCGCAATGAAGATGGATTAGAAAAAGAATGGGTTTCGCGCAGAGACGCAGAGGCAAATCATTTACGCTGTTTTTAATCAGGTTATTTGTGGAGGTATTTTATGAAGGACGGGAGATTGCAGACATTTTCATTGTTTATTCTGGTAATTGTTTTTGTTACAGGAACATCTTTTGTTTCCAGCAGGTTATGGGGGACAAAGGCTGAAAAAATTGAAACCGTCACTTCCCTTGTAATAAAAAATGAGATGACTCTGAAGGAGTTCGGTAGTTTAAACAGGATACCGGAGACTATCCTGAATCAGATTTTTAAACCGGGTGCCGATGCCGGGCTTGATTCAAAGGTGTCATCCTTTGGTAATGATGAGGAAGTTTCAGCAATGGTAAAAAAGAAGATGGCGCTGATTTCGGAGGAGGGGAGTAAAAACTGGATCAAGATACCTGTCAAGTTTGTCTCCTGGTTCGCATTTCTGCTGTTTGTCTTCATATTTCTGAAAAGAAGGAAGTTGTCTGAACCCTGGAGGAAGGTCCTTCATATTGCAGCAATAATCGTGTTCGGTGTAATACTGGGCTCTGACCCCGGGCCTATGGGCACTGTCAAGGACGCCATTGTTCTTTATGGCAAAGCCGGGACTCTTTTTCCGCCCAGGATGATAGCACTGACTGTTTTTCTTGTGATGGTTATCATTGCAAACAAGTATATATGCGCATGGGGGTGCCAGGCCGGGGTGCTGCAGGATTTTATATTCAGGCTGAACCAGTCTGATAAGCTGAGACCTGTGTTCTGGAGACAGTTCAAACTTCCATTTGTTTTTACGAACAGCGTGCGCGTAGTGTTTTTTATTATGATCATTGCCTGCGCGCTTGTATGGGGGTATGATATCGTTGAGCCCATAGACTTATTTAAGGTTTATAACCCGGTACACCTTGGTATGGCCGGAGGAATTTCCGCAGCGGTTGTTCTTGGCGCCGGTCTTTTTGTGTACAGACCATGGTGCCACCTTCTGTGCCCCTTTGGCCTTGTGGGCTGGATTGTCGAAAAATTAAGCATAGTAAAGATCAACGTGGACTACTCAACTTGTATAGGCTGTAAAAAATGCGCGGCTGCGTGTCCTTCAACTGTTATGAGCACAATTCTGCTAAGGGATAAGAAAGTAATTCCTGACTGCTTTTCATGTTATACATGCAGGGATGTGTGCCCCACCGGGTCAATAAGGTTTTCGGCTGATAAAAGGATTATGCCTCCGGAAAATCATTTTAAGAATAAAAAGTAGAGGAAAGGTCAACTTTGATTTAAGTAGAGCATTGACTATGAAACGATTACTGTTAATAATATTTTTTTTGGAATTTATTACCAGCCTGCACGGGGCTGTACACTTACAGTCCGTGGACTCCGCAGTCACACCTGACAGGGCCCGTGTGTGTGATCCTTTCACCCATGCCGTCACTCTTCGCGGCACCGGCCTTGATAAATTAAAGATCGTCTTACCTGAAACTAAAAGCTACTTCCCTGAACCTGAAGATAAAAAAAAGAAGTCAGCGGATAAAACTGATAATGATGAAAACATGCCGCCGCTCTATGCTGTAAAGAGTGTGGAACTTATTCCCGGCCGGGACGCAGATTCAGAAACTCTTACTGCAAAGTTAATAATTCTTTACATGAAACCGGGCACATACACTCTGCCTGAAATAAAGATTACCGGAGAGGACGGAGTTCCGATCGGGTACAGGCCGCAGAGTGTTACGGTGATTGAGACAAATCTTGAAGGAGCATTCGAGGAGATCGAGGGCCCCCTTGAGAGTGCAGCGGATTATAGGCGCATGGCTTTAGTCGCAGCAGCTGCCATAGCTGTTATCGCGCTCTCAATGGCCGCGGGAATCTATCTGTACAGGCGATGGAAAAAAGATAAGTCCGCAGCTGATGCGCTGCCCGTAATTCCGCCCTACATGCGCTTCATAGCGGAGCTTGAGTCCTTTAATCCTGAAGAGTGCATCGCGTCGGGCAGGGTTAAAGAATATGTTTTCGGCATGTCGATCGCGTTCAGGCACCTGCTTTCGGCGCAGTTCGGGGTTGATGCTGCCGAGATGACCACTGACGAGATAAGGGCCGGGCTGAAAAAGTTTATGCCTGCTGAACTCTATTCGGTGTACGCAGATGAGATCATGGGCGCAATGGATTTCTGGGACATATCGAAGTTTGCGGCCTTCACCCCGTCTGCTGATATGATGAGAGAGAACCTGCGCGAGGCGCGGAATATTGCCGCAAAGATCACTGCGGAGGAGGGCGGCGATGTCGAACCTGGAGTTTAAGTATCCGTTCTTCCTGCTGCTCCTTGTGCCATGGGCTGCGGCAATATTTTACTATTACAAAAGTTCCGTCCGGGGAGAGATGCCATTTGCTGTTTCGTCGCGTGAGTCCGCGGGCGTGCGAAAAAGCCTGAGGACTGCAACGTACCCCTGGCTCTGGATTTTCAGGGCAGTATCGATCCTGCTCCTTATAATTTCAATGGCTGGCCCCGGACGGGGGATAACATATACCAATGTGAAGACGCGGGGGATCGACATCATGGTTGCCCTTGACCTTTCAGGTTCAATGAGGAACGAGGATTTTAAACCTGATAACAGGCTCGCAGTGGCAAAGAAGGTTGTCCGCGGTTTTATAGAGAGGAGGCCGGGCGACAGGATAGGAGTTGTTGTTTTCGCGCGGAACGCATACTTCCAGTGTCCACTTACAATCGAACATGACATTGTAAACGAAATAGTAAACGACCTTGATTTCAGGAGTGTGGATGATGACGGGACCGCAATCGGCGATGCCCTTGCTCTCGCGGCGTCACGCATGGCAGAGAGCAGTGCTGCGAGCAGAATTGTTCTTTTAATAACCGATGGTATGAACAACAGCGGCGAGGTCGATCCCGGGACCGCTGCAAAGGCATGTGCCGCTGCGGGGATCAGGGTATATACCGTGGGTATAGGGAGCGACAAAAAAGAGGTTCGCGGGATTTTCGGGTCGCGGACTGTCCCCTCTGATTTTGACGGTACTGCACTTGAAGAAGTAGCGCAGATTACGGGCGGCAAATATTACAGGGCAACATCGAGCGGCCTGTTCTGGCAGAATATAAGCGACATCGACTTATTGGAAAAGAGCGATGCAACGGTTAATACATACTACGAGTTCGAGAGCAGGGCGGGTCTGCCTCTTGCAGCGGGGGTGTTTCTCTTTTTTCTTGAAATCCTGCTGCGTTCGGCCGTGTACAGGAAGCTGCCATGATTACGTTCAGCAACGCACAATACGCCATATATATTATACCTGCGGGTGTTATACCGCTTCTTTTTTTTCTGCTCTATTCGTACATGAGGCGCAGGATTGTCCGCGCAGTGACGGGCGCGCATTATAAAAAAGTTTTATTCGTAAGCGGCAGTTACACAATGCTTTTTGTTAAAGAGGTGCTTGTTGTGCTGGCAGTTGTTTCGCTGATCGTCGCAATGCTGGGGCCGGGCTGGGGCGAGGAGAGCACTGAAAGGAGGAGCGAGGGTACGGACCTGCTTATAGCCCTGGACGTGAGCAGGAGCATGTTAGCCTCTGATACTGACAGCACCAGGCTTGAAAGAGCAAAGCGCGCGGTAAGGCTTATCGCCGGGTTCCTTGACGGCGACAGGATCGGGCTGATTGTATTTTCGGGCGAGGCGTTCCTTATGTGCCCCTTAACGACCGATACGGGGGCACTAATGATGTTCCTTGACAGCGCGGGGCCCGAAACGGTCACGCTGGAGGGTACAGACATGGGGCGCATGTTCGACGAGGTGCTGCGCGTGTTCGAGAAGAAGAGGCTTACGTCGCGCGTTCTTGTTGTGATTACCGACGGTGAAGACAATGAGGGTGGCGCTGTTGATGGAGCGGACAAGCTGAAGGACGCGGGGATAGCTGTGTACGCACTTGGAGTGGGGCGCGACTCGGCCGGGCTGATCCCCCGCGGCAAAGATGTAAACGATTATTACAGGGACAGCCGGGGTGAGCCTGTGAGGACTAAGGCTGATCCTGATCTTTTAAGGAGGCTTGCCGCTGATACGGGCGGAAGGTATATTGACATAACAAATTCATTTTCAGGACTTGATAGCGTTATCGGCGCGGTGAATGAGCAGGATGAGAAAAGTACGGGGGCGCGTAAGGTTAAACAGAAAATCGACAGGTCGTGGATATTCCTGCTTGCCGCGGTGATTTTTATGATTGCAGAAATGGTAATACCTTCAACTGTGAGGCGTTATGCGAAGAATGGTTAGACTTGTTCCTGTTGGCGCGCTTTTTTTGTGTGCATGGCTTTCGCCGTTCAGCGACGGTGTAAGTAAGGGGAACAGCGAGTATAAAAAGAAAAATTATTCAGCAGCGATTGAACATTACAAAAAGGCCAGGGAACATGCCCGTGACGATAAAGAGCGCGCTCTTGTTGACTTTAATACCGGTGACGCCGAGTACGCGCAGGGGAACTACGAACGTGCAGTTGAATATTACAGCAGCGCGGCAAAGCAGGGGGACCCGGACATGGCTAAGAGGTCATTGTTTAACATGGGGAACGCGTACCTTAAAAGCGGGAAGAAACGGGATGCTGCCGAATCCTACACAAAGGCCCTTCTGATAGACCCGGAGTACGAAAAGGCAAGGAAGAACCTGGAATATCTGCATAAACAAAATGGTCAGGATAAAAATAATAATGATAAGAATAAGGATAAAGGGGATAGCGGCAAAGATAAAAGGGAAAGCGGCGATAAACAGGCAGGCGGAGAGATGACCCCTGAACAGGCCGCGCGCATATTTGAATCTATGAGGAACAGGCCCGTGCGTAAAAAGAAGGGTGACCGCAGCGGAAGGAGGGCTCTTGAAAAGTACTGGTAAAATAATTATATCGTTATTCGCACTGTTATATGCAACTGCGGTGTACAGCGCGGATATAACGGTTTCGGCCGGGAGGAATGTAATTGGTGTTGGCGAAAGCACGACGCTGACAATTACGGTGCAGGGGGCGTTCGCTTCAATTTCAGGGAATGATATACCCGTCGTACAGGGACTTCTTATCGACCAGACTGGTAAAAGTAGTTCATTACATAGGATTAATGGAGAGAGTTCCGCGACAACATTGTTTACTTTCAGGGTATATGGTGAAAGTGAGGGAAGCTATAAAATTCCACCGATAAAAGTGAAATCCTCCGGAAGGGAACTCTATACTCAGCCTGTGAGTATTACTGTAAAAAAAGGCGCGCAGGGTGCCGCCACTGACAGCAGCATTAAGGTATTCTGTGATGTGGAAATCAGCAGGGAAACATGTTATTCGGGGCAGCCTGTAATGCTGCGTTATTTTATATATCACACGGCAGGAGCTTCAATTAATGTGCATGAGATTGCAGAGAAACCAGTTACCGACGGGTTCATTGTTAAGCAGGTGAGAGAGGAGATCGCATCGATAGACTCAGTTAAACAGGGGATTAACCTTGTGAAGTCCCATGTAATTACTTACTGCATGATACCTGAAATTTCGGGCAACAGGATTGCCGGGGGCGGGAGCATGCTTGCAGGCGCGGGGAACAGCAGGAGTTTTTTTTCGCGGACTGTTCAGAGCAGGCTTCTCTTCCCGGTTAAAAAACTTAAGGTGCTGCCGCTGCCTGCAAAAGGTAAACCTGAAGGTTTTGGCGGAGACGTTGGTGAATTTAAACTTGAAGCTGAGCTTAAAGGCGGGCAGCACATGGTGAACAGGGAGATTCAGGTACCTGTGACCATAACGGGCCGCGGTAACTTTTTTGTAATGTCAAAACCTCAGTTTGAAAACACCGAAGGCATAAAGGTTCTTGTAGAGGAGAGCGACGCTGAACTTGTACTGGAGGGGGATGAAATCACGGGCACAAAAAAGTTTCTTGTGACCATTATACCCCAGGCCGAAGGGAGCTTTAAACCCGGAGCGCTTGCGCTTAAATATTTTAACCCGGTAACGCGTTTGTACGCATCGGCCTCATCCGGACCATTCAGCCTTGAAGTGTCCGGAATAGCAGCGCCCGCAGTAGAACAAGCAGAAAGTCCGGATAAGCATGAAACAGGTCTGCCTGTAATTGCATACCTTGCAGCGGGGGCACTTATTGCTGCAGCAATTTTCGGTTTTGCATACATAATAATCCGCGAGAGGCGCAGGTACGCGGGACTGGCGGCTGAACCGAACAGTAAAACAACTCTGGTGAAAGAGGCAAAACCTGACCCGGTTAAACTTTTAATGGATGAACTTGAAGAGGCGCATAACACGGGAGACAGCGACAGGCTGGTTAAACTATGTTACAGGGGACTGGATATGTTGAAGGATGATGCTGCAGGAAAAACTTCAGGTGAACTTGCTGCGGTCAAGGCAAAGCTTGATGCGGCACGGTTTGCCAATGCGTCGCTAAGTGAGGGGGAACTGGAAGAGGTGTACGGGGTTGTGGCAGGGTTGTTGAAGAATGTCATGTAATTCGGATTTTTACTAAGCCGACAGGTTTGCGTGTCTAACCAGATTCGTCAACGGATTAGTTGTCCATGTCAAATACTATGCGTTTCATTGTTTTATGTGGCAATAAGAATTTTCAGATTTTTTTGCCCACGCGCAGTTTAAGGCTCCTGAGAATAATGAATCCTGCGAAAAGGAAGAAAGTTCCGCACAGGGCAGAGATAAGGAATATTTTCATCTGTTTTTTTCTGACAGCTTCATCGATCATGTATGGCGGGACGTAGCCTGGATTTTTGATTGTCACAACTTTTTGATATTTTTTTTCGAGCTGCTGCTCGATAAAGTCTGCTGTTTTAGCGGGAATTTTTTCGATCTCAATGTTTCCATGTAGGTCAGTATTAAACCGCGGGAATATGATAATATCAACATTATTTTCAGCCTGTTGTATTACGTAATATCTCCGGCCCAGCAGGTGGTCCAGGTCGGTACTGATGCTTTCAGTCCGGGCCGGGAGGGGTGGTGCTGTAAAGAGAAGAGTGCACAGGAGTAGTGTTCTGAAAATTAATACTTTATAGGATTCAATTGGTGATTTTTTTTCGAGCGGCATCATTTTTCTTCTCTATAAAATCGATTACTTATCTCCCAGCAGTCTTTACAAGGATTCATCCCCGGGGTCCAGACAAATTCAGCTTTTACTGTTGTATTTTCATTTTTTGCAGTAAAGAAAAATGATTCTCCGTTGATTAATAGTATCTGATCATTTGTATTAACTTCAATTTCTTTTAATTTTGTTTTGATAATTCCAGTTCCTTCAATTATGATAATCAGCAATTCACCATGAAAATCAAAATAGTGTTCTTCGTTTTTGTATTGAATTTCGGATAAATGAATTCTGATATGCGATTCAGATGCTATGTGTCTATTTTCGCAATTTTTAATGTAATCAATTGATAAATATTGACTACCGCATACTGAATGAAACATTTCTATCCTCTTTTGTTTTGAGTTTTGAGAGACATAGTGATTATTAATTTTGTAAGATATTATCAATTTCTCAGAGAGACAAATGATTCTAATCAGGAGTAATATGAAGCACATTAATTCCAATATTGAATGCTGCATAAATTGTGATATTCGGGATGCATATTGATAATAATGAAGTAAAAATATAATAAATAATTTTTTCACTTCTTATTACCGAAATAAAATAACATAAAGAAATTATTATTTGTGTAATGGCAGAATAAATAAAGAGCCAGATAAAAATATAAAAATACGCCGATCCAAAACCTTCAACCGGGATGCGGGTTAATGCAAGTATAAATGAATAGATAAAGTTGATAACAGCCAT
>JAAYBQ010000236.1 GCA_012730035.1 Spirochaetota bacterium | reverse complement strand
CGCTTCTGAAGATCCTGATATTTGATTGTGGATGATTTGCTGTAGTCTTCGCAGGCAAAGATCATGTAGTCAATATCCGGGTAAAGATCAGAGTAATACTCCAGATCTACGTACATATCCAACATCAACACATCGGGAGACGAATCAAAAATCCTGTGCATGTCCTTTGTATCGATAATTAGCACATCATCCTTCTTAAGTGTGTAAAGGACATTATGTATTTTGCATTTAGTTTTGCCTCTAAGGATTAGTAGCACTTCCAGCTCGTTATGATAATGGAAGTCTTCTTCATAAAGATTGGAAAATGAAAGCGTAAATGGGAGGTTACTTGGATAATCAATATTTTCTAACAGCATTTGTATTCCTACCTTTATTTCTTTCAGTTAATTAGGTTTTGTGTTTTTGTCATTTGTAACCGCTATGCTCTGTATTGTGCGGCCTGTCGGGATAAAACTGTTTATGTTGCTAAAAAACATAGCGAATCTTGTTAAATCCGCATAATCGCATATTATAGTTTGCAACAAGTGCCAATAGTTCTGACAATTCTGTAGTTTCTAAGAATTGCATGTAGGGTTACAATATACATGTAGTATACCAAAAAAAGTATGAAGAGGTGTTTTTTCATGAAAAAAATTTTAGTTTTAGGCGTAGGAGCTCAAGGATCGACGACAGCCAGACGCATGGACGACGAACCTGAGGTGGCTGAAGTAATATGTGCCGATTACGATCAAAAGGCTGTGGATGAGCTTGTTAAGACCCTAAAGAAAGGCAGAGGAGTAAGAGTTGATGCCTCGAAAAGGGAGAGCATTGTTGCCGCTGCAAAAGGGGTGGATCTCATTGTCAATGCTTTGCCTTTGCCATTCGGTCCCAATGTGTTAGAAGCAGCTCTTGAAGCTAAAACAAATTATCAGGATTTCGCAGCAACCGATGCCTTGACTAAAGACTGGGTAGAAGGAATAAAACTAATGTACGGCGAATACAGCAGGCGTTTTGCAGAGATCGGAAAAACTGCGATCATAGGAACGGGTTCTGCTCCGGGGCTTATTTGTGTTGTGGCAAGACAAGCAATGCGTTATCTGGATGCCTGCGAAACCATATATAATAATGTTTATGAGGGATTGGAATCAAAGCGGTTTATGCCCTTCTGGTGGTCGCCGCTAACGGCTTTATCCGACATGAGCGAGGAAGCTTATGCCTTCATTGACGGAGAAATAGTAAGAACCGCCGCATTCAGCATGCCTATTTACAGAAAATACGACTATTTGGATAAAGAGGTTAAGATGGTGGAGCATGCTCATGATGAGCCGCTTTACATGGGAATGAATTCGGAAAAATACTTTAAAGGCGCAAAGAATATCTACTTTAAATATGGTGGAGCAGGCATTGACTTTGCGGAACCACTGTCAAAAGCAGGTCTTTTGTCAAGGGATCCGGTGGAAGTGGACGGACAGATGGTAGTACCTTTTAACGTAGTGCTTAAACATCTGCCTTCGGCCCCGAAATACAAAGAAGAGATTCAGGCGATTATCGACGAAGGTATTCTGTGCGATTCCGGAGCCATGGTTGTTGAGGCAATAGGCATGAAAGATGGAAAAAGGGTTATAGTTGAAAGCCATGTGTTTGCACCTGGCTTGCTTGAAGCCTTTGAAAGAGCAGGAATAACGGCAGAAATGTACTTGACCGGACAGTGTGGATCACTATTCACAAAACTGTTTGTAAAAGATATGTACACACAAAAGGGACTCATATCTTCGGATATGCTGACGGACGAGCAAATTTATGCATATTTGAAATGGGCTGAGGACTTAGGAGTCAGTGTGCAGATTGAAGTTAAACCTTATGTCGGCGTATGATCAAATACACAGGGATCATAAGGATCAGTTGCTAAAATGCGGGTAGCTTAAGCTGCAGCATAAACAAATTGCAGCTTTAGGCAGTAAAAGGAGGTGTATTATTTGTCTGATCTTAATCAAGTCCAGGGTGTGGCAGGTTTAAAGCAGTACGATGTTAAAACTGTAAATATTGTCTTTATGATTTATTGTCTTGTTGCTGCGGGTGCTTTCGGTATCGAGGAAATGATTCCAGCAAGCGGGCCCGGATTAACACTCATAATGCTTATGGTGTTCCCTTTCATCTGGGCCTGGCCTATCAGTAGCATG
>JAAYBQ010000235.1 GCA_012730035.1 Spirochaetota bacterium | reverse complement strand
TTAAACACCTCCATAAAACAGTTAAGGCTGCATCAAAAAACGCAGCCCGAACATTCCAGTGATAATTCTTAAAATCAATAACCCTTGTTTTTCAGATCACTCACAACATCAATGTAAAACTGCGGTGCATCAAATCCCGGTGTTATTCCAAAAAACTGGTTAACTATGTTAAGGTGGTCAACACCGCCGCTCCACCATGCACCTTCGATGCATCCCCTGTAATTGCCCCATTTTGCCGAGTTTACTGCAACAAGTCCGTCATTGTCACCTTCATAGGCAAGGCAGATCAGCCATGGTATTTCAAGTATAATACTGTTTGATGCATACCTGATTTTTGAAGCATAGCTCTGATAGTACAGCCCGGATACATTAGGGCAGTTTTTATTAAAAGTGTTCTGCATGTATGCCCTTGTCATCTCAATACCATTATCAAGTGAATTTGGATTCTTATCACCAAAAACGAAAGTGTAAACTACATCAAGAGCATCGCCTACAAGAGTCCATCCCTGATTCGGCACAACTTTAAAAATAAAATCCGCTACAGAACTCCCCCTGTGTGGACCCGAAAGACCTGTCCAGGAGGCAACTTTTGAAGAAAGTCCCAGAAGTGTAATCGCATATCTTGTATAAATTGTACCGTGCGAATGACCTATTATATTTCCCTTTGATTTTCCCGAAATGGCCAGTATTTCAAGAAACTGTCTTTTAAAAGATGCTGCTTTATTGGCAGTTGAATCCATGCCATTTACTGAAGTTATATATACATCTGCGCCTTCATCTTCAAGCGCATCCTCAATTCCCCACCAATAATCCACTATACTTACTATTTTAGCCTGGGCACCCATTCCATGAGCAAGTACTACCGGGTAAACAGTATCGCATTTTGGTGCGCTACCAGCCGCAAAAAGCACCGCAGGAGTAAACATAAGTACTAAAAAAAGAATAAAGCCCCTATCTTTCATAACCACCTCCGTTGTTTAAACATATTGTTATATTTAAAGAACGGCGTTTACACATATAAGTCAATTAAAAAACCGTCCATGCGGACTTTTTTTGAAAAATATTTCTCCTCTGTTATAAATGATATTCCAGTTTGCCTGTAACAGTATCTGTAATTTAACTTATAATATGATGAAAATAGACATCCAGTGAGTAATGATTATAATAGATTCGCAATTTTTCAGTAAGCTGCTAATATTTTTTATGCGGAGTAATCCACATATTCCTAAAACTGATTTTTTAATTGAACAATTCTGAATCCATAATATGGACTCCGCGCAGTTGGACATCTCCTGAACCTGAAGTCCCTTGTTCTCTGTATATCGTTGCTCAGCAGGGATCCACCTCTTAGAACTTTGTAGATATTTCCAAAATCTCTGTTTTTCTGTTCACCTGAATATCCTTCATACCAGTCCAGAGTCCATTCCCAGACCAGGCCTGTCTGGTACTCTCCCACTGCAGATAATTTTTCAAGAAATGCAAAAGAATCATCAACAACAGAGGTTGTTCCAGCCTTTACTTTAAGAAATGAATTAATTCCAAGCGTCCATGCGAAAGCTTCCCATTCCGCTTCGTACGGGAGCCTGTAATTGACAGATTCTTTCAGGGATTTCCAACGGGTATACTCTACTGCATCGTTCCAGCTGACCTGCATTACAGGAAAATTGCGCCTTTTGCATAAATCATCGCTGGAATTCCCGAAAGGTCTTTTCCATGAGACATTGTTTTTTTTTAGCCAGCCTTTTTCCCAGACCCAGCCCCATCCCTCTTTTTCAGATTCTGTTATGTATCCGGAATCATCAATAAATCGCGCAAATTCATTAAAGCTTACAAGCTTTTTCCCGATTTTGAATTTTTCAACATACACTTGC
>JAAYBQ010000234.1 GCA_012730035.1 Spirochaetota bacterium | reverse complement strand
CGGTGCTCTGAACACTGTGCCGTCCAGTATTGCCCGCAATGTCCCGTTGGGGCTTTTCCACATCTGCTTGAGGTTGTATTCTTCCATTCTCTGGGCGTTAGGCGTAATAGTTGCACATTTAACCGCTACACCGAGTTTTTTTGTGGCCTCTGCGGCATCAATGGTTACCTGGTCATCGGTTTTATCTCTGTGTTCAAGTCCCAGATCATAGTATTCGGTTTTAAGGTCGATATACGGCTCCAGTAATATCTCCTTGATCAGTTTCCAGATAATTCTGGTCATTTCATCGCCGTCCATCTCGACAAGGGGAAGTTTCATCGTAATTTTCTGCATAGGATTGTCCTGTATTTTATTAAATTTTACAGCATTGCATGTCCCGGGATATCGTTTCTGCATGTGCATATATCGCTTGTTCCGGCATAATCCATAATTATCGGGCGGATTTATTCTGCTGTGAGTTTACCGGCTTACGTGAAAAAAATAAGAGCATGGCAAAGAGTCAAGTTTTTTATATCATGATACCGTTTTATTAGGGTTAAACTTCTCTTTAGACTGACAGTAGAGCATTGTAAAATGAAATTTTTCATGGTGTTTATTGAACTTAAATTCGTTCATATTTGGGTATAAGGGTTAATTTTCAGCTTGATTTTTTATACATGTATTAAGTATTAAATATATTTATAGCTTATAATTTAAGTGGTATGTGGTAAAATAAAAGTTCTACCGGAGCAGTATTGCTCGTTAATGGCGGATTGTTTATTTTTATTTGAATAAATAATTACAGGTATTGTGATATCTGCCCGTATTACAGAATTATTATGCGATTAGAATATTTTACCATGAAAAATTCTTGACGTTCAGAAGCATAGATTAAGGTTTTATCATAATTATTTTAATCTGTATGTATCAGAAATACTTAATATATGAATGCTTCATCATAAGGGATAAATAAAAAAATGGAAACCTTTATCATAGTGTTTTATCTGTCAATACTCATATTGATGTCAATTTACGGAATTAACAGATATTACACGATCTATCTTTTCAGAAAACACAGACATGATAAAATCACACCTTTATCGGAATTTAAAAAACTGCCTCGCGTCACAATCCAGCTGCCTGTTTTTAATGAGAAGTATGTAGTTGAAAGGCTGATTGATTACGTTGTGAAAATCCGTTATCCCAGGGAACTGCTCGAAATACAGGTGCTTGATGATTCAACCGATGAGACTTGTGAGATAGCCAAAAAAAAATGCAAAGAGAAAAAGAACGAAGGTTATAATATTAAATATATACATCGTGAAGACCGCACTGGATTTAAAGCCGGAGCGCTTGAAAACGGAATGAATCTGACAAAGGGGGAATTCATAGCAGTTTTTGATGCTGATTTTCTGCCACCCGCTGATTTTCTCGAAAGAACAATTCATTTTTTTACTGATAGCAGGATCGGCATGATTCAGGCCAGGTGGGATCATGTTAACAGAAGGTATTCACTACTTACCGAATGTCAGAGTATTCTTCTTGATGGTCATTTTATGATTGAACATACTGCGCGGAACAGGTCAGGACGATTCTTTAATTTTAACGGAACTGCAGGTATATGGCGTAAGGAAACAATAATCGATGCAGGGGGATGGCAGCATGACACCCTGACAGAGGATCTTGATCTGAGCTACAGAGCGCAGCTTAAAGGATGGAATTTTATTTACATGCCGGACCTGACAGTTCCGGCGGAACTCCCCATAGAAATGACGGCATTCAAGTCCCAGCAGTTCAGATGGGCAAAGGGTTCAATCCAGACATTTCTCAAACTTAAAGGAATGATACTCAAGGCAGATATACCCTTCAGGGTAAAGCTCGAGGCATTTTTTCATATAGGTGCAAATTACATGTATGCGCTTATGGTTCTTCTTACAGTTCTGATGCCGGTGATTATGGTAATAAGATTTGAAAGGGGCTACAAGCACCTCGCATTACTCGATGTGCCGATATTTGTATGTGCCACACTCTCTGTATTATGTTCTATTTCTATACTGAATACATAGTCATAAAAGAGACTCTCAGCGTACAGAATCGTTCCACAACCAAACCGCTGGTCTTCCTTCCGTTTGTTGTAGCAATAGGTATAGGTCTCTGCATAAACAATTCGAAAGCTGTTATCGAAGCGGTAATTCATAAGCAGAGTCCATTTAACAGAACTCCCAAATACAATGTCTCGGATGGCGGAAACAACAGCGTGTCAGAAAGAGTTAAACATCTGTTCGATAATGTTTACCGGACAAGAAAGCTGGACTGGGTGACTATTATTGAGTTTATACTGGCAATTTACATGTCTTATGCAGTCTAT
>JAAYBQ010000233.1 GCA_012730035.1 Spirochaetota bacterium | reverse complement strand
CGTTGAGATTGTCATGAAAAAGTATCTGCCGGCTCTGCATAAAGGCTTAGGAGTTTACCTGCCACTGATAACAACAAATTGTGCCGTACTTGGCGTGTGCATTCTTAACATAGATGAGAGCTACACCTATGTTCAGTCGCTGGTGAATTCCTTCGGAGCGGGAGCAGGCTTTATGCTGGCCATGGTAATGTTCTCCGGAGTAAGGCAGCGCATTGAAAACAACAATTTCCCAATAGCCTTTAAAGGAGTACCGTCGATACTGGCAGCTGCTTCTATTGTATCGCTGTCATTTATGGGATTCGCCGGCGTTATTGACGGCATATTCGGACTTTAGGAAAGGAGGGCTGAATTATGCAATTTGCAATACCTGTAGCAATAGTAGTTGGCATCGGCCTTCTGTCCGGTGTGATACTTACTGTGGCAGCAAAGTTCATGGCTGTGCAGGAGGATGAAAGAGCAATAGAAATTACAGGGCTTCTTCCGGGAGCCAACTGTGGAGCTTGCGGATTTGCTGGATGTGCGGACTATGCAGCAGCTCTTGCAGCGGATGGATCAATTGCAACAAATCTCTGTACCCCGGGGGGCAACTCAGTAGCCATGGCGTTAAGCGAATTTCTGGGCATCGAATTTGAGGGGGCCCAGGCCAAAGTGGCTATAGTCAAATGCTCGGGAACCAGAGAGAAAACCAATTACGCCATGGATTATCAGGGCTATCAGAATTGTACCGCAAATAAGCTGTTCTATAGAGGCAGGGGCTCCTGCGCCAAGGCCTGTCTGGGATTTGGCGACTGCGTGAAAGTCTGCGACTATGGTGCGATTTATATTGAAAACGGCATCGCTGTTGTTAACCGCGAGAGATGTGTGGGCTGCGGTGCCTGCGCCAAGGTCTGCCCCAATAAGCTTATTGAGATCGTACCTGACAACATGAGGGTGGTAGTCGGTTGTAGCTCTGTAGACAAGGGGAGTGTTACTAAGGATCTGTGCTCCATAGGCTGCATAGCCTGTATGCTGTGCGAAAAAGCATGTAAATTTGATGCCATCCACGTGATAGATAACCATGCTGTAATAGATTACACTAAGTGCACCAACTGCACACTTTGCGTTAAAGCGTGCCCCGTTAAGGTTATTCACTTGCACCCAAAAAAGAAGGGTGCCCTTAAGGAAAAGCCCAAAGTAAAAGAAAAACCTTTGGGAGAAATTACAGCAAAAGCCGCAGAGGAAGCTCCGGTAAGCGAAGAGTAAATATGAAATTTCAGAGTCCGGAACCTCACCGTTCCGGACTCAAAATAGATATTGATTTTCATTTAAAAATACTGTATATTAAATAGGCGCGCTTTAAGCGCACAATATTCGGAGGGTTGACCGAGTGGCTAAGGAGCTCGCCTGGAAAGCGAGT
Source organism: Spirochaetota bacterium (assembly GCA_012730035.1). Lineage (GTDB taxonomy): Bacteria > Spirochaetota > UBA4802 > UBA4802 > UBA5550 > JAAYBQ01. Next base: position 1,969 of record JAAYBQ010000233.1, on the reverse strand, counting down.
AAGGCGTAACAGCCCCGTGGGTTCGAGTCCCATGCCCTCCGCCAAAAAATAAAGGACGAGGTTTCATGCCTCGTCCTTTATTTTTTTGTGTTTGTTGCATGGGTCTCGAACCGGCGGGGCAGAGGGGGTTTGGGGGAGAGCTCTCCCCCAAGTAGAGCATTGCAAATGCGGATTACCACTGAACCGTGATTGAATTGATTGCGGCTGTATCATTGATATTATAGGCATTTAGCAATTGCAAGTAACTTGCTAAGAAGCTAGTAAAGTAGTTAACATAGTATTGTGAAATTTCCGGACCGTAATAAAGTCTGAAGTAATAATAAAAATTTTGCGGCATGACAATGTATACTTGATTTGTTGTAGCTTGTAGATTTGGCAAGTTAGAAAAAGTGCTAATTAATACATTTCTCATCCAAAAACTGAGATCAATCCATAACTTTTGAAAAGTGATAATGGAATTCATTTGTTCATATGTCAGGTAGTTAACCCCCGGTATTAGGGTTATCAAATTATTTTCAGGCATCATGAACGCTCCTTAAGTGTAATAATAACATATTATGATAGATTATCCCGATTGTTCAGAAAATGGGATATAAATAGGAATAATAGAGCAAGCCCTTGAAACGGAGTCTTTCCATGGTAGTATTAATGGCAGTTCATTGCTATGAGGATGCAGTGGCTCTATAATAACGACGCAGGATAATAATTGGCTGAAGTGATTACTGGTGGATGGATGCTTAAACCATTGTCAAAAATTCGAGGGAAAATGAGCAAAAACCGGAGTAATGTGTGGATTTAAAAGGATAATAATGGAAAACCCGACACATTACTCGATATTTTGCACAGATTTAGCAGTTTTAGAGCTTTTTCGCAGGAGGATCCACACATTACTCCATATTTTGCTCAAAAAAGGCGTAAGTATTTGCAGGGAGCATTATTATGAGGAAAATAATAACAATGATGTTAAATAATGCTTGCACTTTCCGGCTTTTTATACTACAATTACTACATGGAGAGATATTTGAGTCATCTGTCGGCTGCAGTCTATTGGAATATACCATATATTGAAGCAGTTCTCGGCCCGGAAATTTCTGAAGCGGAAACTGTTGATTTTACAGTTTCAAATAAAAGCGAAAGATTTCAGGTAAAAGGGTACCGCATTCATATTTGTGAATTGGGTTTACCTCGTGGAGCGGTGGTTTCGACAGATGGTGAAAGGATTGCATCCCCCGAATTGACCTTCCTTCAACTTGCGCCCAAATTGAACATACACAGGCTTATTTTACTTGGATTGCAGCTTTGTTCATATCCACCGGGAAAACAGTCCTGCGCAATTACAACAAAGAAAAAGCTCAAGGCATTTATTTCAAAAGCATCGGGTCACCATGGACAAATAAAAGCTTTGCAGGCGATAAAGTATGTAGAAGATGGTTCTGCGTCAGTAATGGAGTCAATAACTTATATGATCCTTTCATTGCCCCATGCTTTAGGTGGATACGGAATCAGAGGCGCTACCTTCAATGTTGAGATTGGCCTAAAAGAAGATGCAGAGGAACGACTGGGACAGCAGCGCTGTTTTATGGATTTGTATTACAAGCAGGGCAAAATAGCTATTGAGTATGATAGCTTTGCTTTTCACAACACCCCATCGGAACAGGGCAGAGATGCAATACGATCGATAATTCTTAACAGGCATGGAATTGAAGTAATGCACTTAAAAACCATCCAACTCTATGATCGGAATGCATGCAGAGATTTTGCTTCAGAGCTTGCAAATCGACTAGGGCAGCGGATACAAATCCGCACCGGTAAATTTGATGAAATGCACACACTTCTTAGGGCATTGTTGCCTGCTTAACAGCTTGTCTTCAGTCTTTTGGATCCACTTTTTCTTCTACCTGTGGTCCTTCTAGAGCCGAGTTTATGTCTTGATTCATGATCCCGGTTCTCATTGTGATAGGATTCAATT
>JAAYBQ010000232.1 GCA_012730035.1 Spirochaetota bacterium | reverse complement strand
TACGGACTCAGCTTCAACCGTCGGGGTTATGCGGTTTGCCCCTTCCACAAGGAAAAAACGGCAAGCTTTAAGACATACAACAACAGGTTTAAATGTTTTGGCTGCGGGGAGTCGGGCAGCATTATAGACTTTGTAAAACAGTATTATGGGCTGACTTTTGCCCAGGCTGTCATCAAAATTAATGCAGACTTTTCACTCGGGATAATAGATTGTAAACCTTCCCGGAAAGAACGCCTCCAGATGGCCGAAAATAAGCGTATACAGGCTGCAAAAGGACGTTTTGAAGAATTGCTCCATCAGAATTATTTAAGAGCCTGCAGGCTTCATGAGACCCTTTATCGGCAACTTATAGCCGGGAATAATACGCCGGGCCTTGAAGAGTATATCAACACACTTTCGGGCGCACTTGACGACTTTACAGGACAGGAGACAAGAACATGGCCAATGATTTAACTACCAAATATACAAAAGAGGACTTTCTTGATTCAACGGCCCCGTTCGAGGAAGTCTATAAGAACATAAGTGACAGATTCGAGCTTGGTCGGGCGATAGAAAAAATGTCCGATATGGCAAAGGCCGTAGGCGTAAAAAATTTCAAGACGCTTTTTAAGGGTTATTGCGAAACAATTAAGATTAAAAACAATCAAACATATGCGGATAATGTGAGCGACTTTGACGAGCAGCCTCTGGAACTCTCAACTGGCCCATGGACAGCGGATGACAGCGGGATTTGGCGACCGGGCCCGTTCGATAGTGAAATTGTGGCATGCGTGCACCCGATAATGCCGGTCAGGAGACTTGTAAATATAGACACAGGTGTTGAAAAACTGGAGCTCGTGTTCCGCAAGGGGAAACAGTGGCGAAAAATGATATTCGACCGCAGGGAGCTTGCCAGTGCGTCATCTATAGTCAGCCTGTCTGATTACGGCGTAGCAGTTACAAGCGAAAATGCCCGGTTTCTCGTTCAGTATATTCATGATATTGAAAACATCAACTATGACCGTATCCCTGAGAACAACTCCGTTAGCCGGCTTGGATGGATTGGCGGGGAGGGATTCAGTCCTTATGTAGACAATCTGGTCTTTGACGGCGATATAACTTTCAAGCATTTTTTTGAGAGTGTGAAGCCAAAAGGATCAGCGCAAAAATGGATCGATGCAGTGAAGGAAATCCGCAGCCAGGGAAATGTCCCTGCAAAGATACTTGTGGCAGCATCGTTCGCATCAGTTCTGGTCGAACCTTGTAACTGTCTGCCGTTTTTCGTACACCTTTGGGGAGGGACAGAGACCGGAAAAACAGTAGGATTGATGCTTGCAGCCTCTGTATGGGCCAACCCGGAAATGGGAAAGTACATACATACATTCAACAGTACAGCAGTTGCTCAAGAACTATCGGCCGGATTCGTTAATTCAATGCCGCTGATCCTGGACGAGCTTCAGATCATGAAGGACCGCAAGGATTTTGACCAGATGATATACCAGCTATCCGAAGGAGTAGGGCGTTCCAGGGGGCAGAAAACGGGCGGTCTGCAGAGAGTAAATACATGGCTCAACTGTATTATGACCAC
>JAAYBQ010000231.1 GCA_012730035.1 Spirochaetota bacterium | reverse complement strand
TGGGGGACTGTTGGCGTTTCTGAGAATGTAATTGAAGCGTCTTGGATGGCACTTGTTGATGGAATAGAATATCTTCTTTTTAAAAGAAGAAATACCGGCAGGTAAAAAAACGTTGCAAATATTTATCAAGGCTGCATTATAGATTACAGCTATCACGGGATTGACGGACCAATAATGAAAAAATACAGATTATTTTTTTTATCAGTAATACTGGCAATGCCGGCACTTGTGCCTCTTGCCGCGTGGGAAAAGTTTGACAGGGTTCTTGCTGTCGTAAACAACAGGCCGATCATTGAGAGCGAGGTGAACAAAAGGCTGGAGCAGCACAGGTCAGTCCGGAATATTCCGAAATCAAAACTCGCATACGAGAAAAGCCGGATAATTGATAATCTGATAGAGAATGAACTGATTTTTGAAACGGCAGAGAAGGAATCGATCGAAATAGGCAACAGGCGAGTGGTCAACCAGCTGCATGATGCAATGACAATGTTTTTTAAAAAGAGCGAGGATGACGACAAAAAGGTCGCAGAGAAGGTGGAACGTGCATCCAGAAATCTTGAAAAGCTCATGGCAGACAGGTTCAATCCCGATATAAAGGTTGATTCAGACCTAAAAAAGTTCATGGCATTTGTAGAAAAAAAAGAGAAAATTGATTTCTATTCATTTTTTGACCAGATGAAAGTGGGGATTGCAAGGCAGCAGATAATGTCTATTACAATTGGTGCAAATCCACCATCGTCTGAGGACGCAAGGAAATGGTTTAACAAGAACAGGGAGAAGCTGGGATACGAGGTACATGTTAAACACATACTGATTATTCCCAGGGGTAAATCCCTCTCTGACGAGAAAGAAGCCAACGACAAACTCGATGCGATAAGGAAAAGGGTAGTTGCGGGTGAATCCTTTGAAAAGCTTGCAGCTAAATATTCACAGGATCCAGGCTCTTCACAAAACGGTGGAGACCTGGGCTGGCAGATGCTGGGCCAGCTTGACCCCTATTTTGCAAATAACGTTTTCCAGATGACTAAAAAAGGGCAGATATCAAAGGTTTTTAAATCCGGTTTCGGATATCATATAGTCAAATATATTGACAGGCGTGCAGTTACCTTTGAAAAGGTTGAACAGTTGATACTCTGGAAGCTGCATTCGGAAAACGCGGCGATGCAGTTTGAAAAGTGGCTGGACAGGAGAAAGAATGAAGCTTCAATAGAGATATACATGGAAGATTACGTTGAAAAAAAGTAGCACTGGAGAGAATTTTGGGAATAGATGTTCTGTTTTATGTTGAGAATGGACTGACCGACGAGAATCTTGCATTCGCAGGGGTATATGTTCCTGCAACATTAAAAGAGAAGATACAGGGCGTGAGCAGAGACTCACGTTTTTTTTATTCCCTCCCTGCTGCATACAGCGGCCGCCTTAAAGAGGAAAAGCACGCCTTTGTCAGGGATGATGTTAATGATCCTGCTTTCTGGAAAAAAATTTTTTCTGAAACAGGAGCGTTAAATATTGCTGTCGTAAAGGCTGATGCCGCTTTTTTTGATCCTGAAGTGTTTATGGAGATGGGTGATGTTCACCTTAAATCCCTTGCGGAATTTACCTTTTCGGAAAATATTCCGGAGGGTTTTGCCTGTGAAATCTGTTCGTCTGAACTTATAAATCACCTGCCCGAAACCGATGAAAAGACCCTTCCCCTTGAAAAAGTCATCAAGTCAAACATAAACCAGTTTGATGTAGAGCTCTTTTACATGGAACCTGATATCAGGGATAAGCGCATTTCGTTCAGGTTGACATCGCCCCGTGAAAGGCGCATCATGGAAAACATCTTTTCTGTGAACAGTTCAGTTCCCCGGTACAAAGATGTCAGGGGACTGATCGAATCGCATCCCGAAGTACTTTTTACATCACCTGCGTATGTAGAACTGGAGTTGACCGGGGAGTGTTCGCTGGACTGCCTTTTCTGCTACAGGAAAACCCTTAACCGTAAACATGGGCACATGGAAAGGGCTGTTTACATGAAACTAATCGAGTTCATGCGTACAGAGGGTCTGCCGTATACACTTTGTTTCGGCGGTTCGGGAGAGCCACTGGACCATCCGGAATTCTTCGCGTTTATGGATGCCGCGGTAAAGGAACCGCTGGCAGAACTTCTGGTGATTGAAACCAACGGCATAAAGGCTGACTTTAATTTTAAAAGTTACCTGGAAAAACCTGAAAATTCAAAGATAAAGGTAATTATAAACAACAACGCCATGGACAATAGTTCATACGCAAGGTTTCACTGCGGTAATGAGTATAACCGTGTGTTTAACAACATTATCTCTCTGAGCGAACTGAATAAAAGCGGGGAACGTGTTTATGTCCAGGTCATGAAGATAAGGGAGACCGACGAGTTCGAAAAGGAAGGGGACACAAAAACATACCTTGATAAATTCTACGATTTCTGGGAGGGGTACAGGGTGCCGATTATACTCCAGAAGCAGGACACGTACCTGGGACGAATAGAAGACCGGACGTATTCAGACCTTTCCCCGATTAAACGCATCCCCTGCTGGCACCTGCAGAGGGATATGTATGTACTTTCTGACGGAACTGTCAGTTTCTGCAAACAGGATGTAGATGGTGAACATGTACATGGCAATATTGCAGTATCATCCCCGGCAGAAATACTTGAAAAGCAGAAAGCTGCGTTTCTTTCCGATTACGCGGGGAAATTGTGCCCGTCACCGGACTGTGCCTCATGTGATGAGTGGTATACATTTAATTTTTAATACAGGAATGTTTTAATGAAAACTGTAGCGGTGATTCAGGCAAGGATTGCATCAACCAGACTCGCTGCCAAGGCCATGCTTCCCCTTGCGGGAAAACCTATGATAGTTCATGTTATAGAGAGGGCTCTTGCCATAAAGGGGGTATGCAGCGTAATACTTGCCACCGGCATAAGTGCGGCCAATGATCCCCTCGAGAAAATTGCAGCCGATTGCGGAGTCGTTCTGTTCCGGGGTTCTGAGGATAATGTGCTGGAAAGGTTCTATCTCGCGGTAAAGAACAGGGGATTCGATTATATTATCAGGATAACCGGGGATAATCCCCTTACAGATCATGTCTCGGCATCTGCTGCGCTGCATTATGCATGTGATAACAAGTTTGACCACTGTTCGGTAAGCGGTATACCTCTGGGTACTGGAATCGAGATTGTCAGCATGAGCGCACTTGAACGCGCATACAGGGAGAGCAGCAATCCTTACCATTTTGAGCACGTAACTCCTTATATAAAGGAACATCCCGGATTTTTCAGTACGGGTAAATACAGTCCCGGCATGGAGAATCCATTCCCTGAACTTCGCCTTACCGTGGATACTCCTGAAGATTTTGATCTTATGGGAAAAATTTACAAAGCGCTCTACAGGGATCGGCCGATACTTTTAACTGAAGTGATAACCTTTTTAATGGCAAATCCAGATCTTGTAAATATAAACAGTCATGTGGAACAGCGACCCATGACGCACAGCAGCAATGTATAGAAAAAATATAACTATTATTACAGGTACGGGCGGAGCACTGGGCACGGGGCATTTTCAGCGCATGTGTTATCTTGCTGATTCGCTTAACAGTACGGGGAACTTCAGCGTAAGTCTCTGTATAACCGAGGGTAGCCCGGATGTTCCTGAATCTCTGAAAGAGATAATGGCAGACACGATTCCCCCGGGAACAGAACTGATAATACGCGATATGCGCGATTCATCAGAGGAGGATATAAACTTTCTAAGAAAGAAAGCGGCTGTCCTGGTTATTGACGATACAGGCCCCGGCAGAAACGTTGCTGACCACATTATTGACCTGCTGCCCAACCCGGTTAACCGCAGTGTCCCGGAAAAGATGTTCCTGTTCGGTTATAACTTCATAAGTGAAATTAAATCGATGAAGGCTGAAGTTATTGCCAAGGACATTGATGTGGCAATATATGCGGGGTATAAACCGGACCCTGATGTTGTTGAAGGTATCAGGGGATCTATACCGCCAGGTGCATCTGCAGTGCTTTTTTCATATGGCAGGCCATCGCTGATTGCCGGGGAAAAGATTCACGTGGACACCAGTTACACAGACCTGCTGCTGCGATCAAGGATTCTGATTACACATTTTGGAATAACTATGTATGAGGGTGATCTTGCAGGGTGCAGAATACTTACAGTTAATCCTACTGACTATCATTCAAGACTGACAGCCATGATTACGGGAAAGATTAACGTTATACAGGCGGGAGAATACGGAAACATTGACCATAAATTTATCTATGGCGAAATTGCCCGAGTCAGGAAAACATCGGGATTCCAGATTATTTCGAAAGGGAGCATCAGGGAGAGGATAAACATTAATTTTGAATATTTCTTAAGGATGTTCAATAATATAATCAGCAGGGGGTGACTTATGGAACTCCGCGAAGCCTTGACGACAAGAAGGTCGGTACGGAAATTTACAGACTACATTGTTACCGATGACGAAATCATGGAGCTTATGCAGGCGGCACAGTGTGCTCCGTCATGGTCAAATACGCAGTGCTGGGAATTCATTATAATCAGGGACAGGGACCTTGTACGGAAAGTTGTCGAAACTTTTTCCGAGACAAATCCTGCCCGCAAATGTTCAGAAGCTGCATCGGTTCTTATCGCATGCTGTGCAAAGAGTGACCTGCCCGGTTACAGAGATGGTGTAAAAAGGACCAGGTTTGATTCATGGTATATGTTTGATCTGGGAATAGCAGTTCAGAACATACTGCTGAGAGCCCATGACCTGGGACTCGGTTCTGTCGTCGTGGGATCGCTCGATCACGTAAAGTGCGCCACGCTGCTGAATGTCAAGGCACCTTATGAACTGGTGTGTATACTGCCTGTAGGTAAACCCGTAGAGCTGAAAAAAGAGGGGCCTGCGAGAAAAGATCTGTCCGTTTTTATGCACAGGGACGGGTTCGGACTTAAGTGATGAAGAATTTTGGATTCTCTGAAAAAGAGGCGATAGACAAGTCGGAGATCAATGCTCACTGGAGGATTAAACTTCACACAATAATTTTTGAAGCGGATACCACTGCAGGCAAGGTCTTTGATTCAGTTTTAATACTGCTGATACTCTGCAGCGT
>JAAYBQ010000230.1 GCA_012730035.1 Spirochaetota bacterium | reverse complement strand
TTCTTTCTGGGATTTGATTTACGGTCATCGGTAAAGAGTTTGCCGTCACCCTTGTGACACTCCGTACATTCGCCCACTGTTGGAAGCCCCATGAATGTTCCATACTCGTCATACTTGTGACAGGTGCCGCAGTTGCTGATAGCATAGTTTTCAACATGAGTCTTATGGCTGAATGGCACTGACAGACCTTCTGCTTTCGAATCCTTTGCGCATGACGCAGCCAGAAGCACAGGCAGAACACATGCTGCTGCAAGGCAGGCTTTAATATAAGTCGATAATGAATATCTCATTACAGTTCTCCTTTTAAAAACCGGAATTTATTACCGGAAAGACAGAGTAGCCCGTATTAAAATTCCCGGCTTCACAGCCTTTACTGTTGAAGCCGGGTAAATTCCGGTAACTGCTTATAAATTACGCAAGTGAAGCATTTTTTTTATGCTGATCAATTGCAGCGAAATGCGGATACATCTTGCGCGGATGAGTGATCAGGTAGATTACCCTTACGCTGTCTTCATCAAGAAGAGTTGCCTCGGGAAATTCCTCTTTCACCTTTGCAAGCCTTTCATGTGCCAGTGCGATCATCTTGTCACGGTCGCCAAAATTCATTGTACCAGTGGGACAGGTCTTAACACACATTGGCACCTGCCCGACTTCTACCCTTTCAAGGCACATATCGCATTTATTGATTAATTTTGTCTCGGGATCCCTGCGCGGTACATTGTACGGGCAGTACTCCTTCATCATAAGGAAGCCTTCATCAGATATCTTCCTGGTTTTATCTGTGAATATTACTGCCCCTGTAGCCGGGTCAATAACGACTGCGTCCTTAACATGACCGTCAGCAGCAAGCTTGCAAGGCGGCTCAGTACAGTGGCGGCATGAATCGGGAAAGAAGTTCCAGAAAACACGATCTTTTATTTTGAACTCGGTGAATTTAACCACTTTATAATTCAGATGGTTAAGATCAGGCGGATTCTGGTGACTGCCCCAGTCAAGCTGCTTTGTATAATTGGCCTTAAAACCCTGCCATTCCTTGCATGCAACCTGGCACCCCCTGCACGCTGTGCATCGGGATGTATCTATAAAAAATGTCTTACTCATGGTGTCCTCCCTTTATCTCTGTATAGGAAAGCTCTTTCAGGGCATTCTTGTCAGCTTTCCTGATGTTTACCTGGCATGCCTTGTACTCAGGAATAGATGTATTGGGGTCACCTGTATAGAGAGTCAGACGGTTTGTTGCATCACCCACACCCGGTTTTGTCCATCCGAACGCGAAAGGCATACCTACAAGGTGTACTGTCCTGCCCTGAACTTTAAGCGGTGTTATACGCACAGTTACCATTGCAACAGCCTCGACCTGTCCGCGTATGCTTTCAAGTATTACAGGATCACCATTCTGTATGCCCTTCTCTTTGGCAAGCTCATGGCTCATCTCAACATAGAGCTGGGGCTCGGCTTCGAGGAGTGAAGGCACCATTCTTGTTTCGGAACCTCCGCACCAGTGTTCGGTTAAACTGTAAGTCGTTAGTACGATCGGGTACCTGGAGTCGCCCGCAGGTGCTATCTTGTCAAATGGTGAAATTTTTGCACAGGGGTTCCTGAGCTGGCCCGAGAAACCGTGGTTTGTTATAGGAGTTTCGGTCGGCTCATAGTGTTCAGGCATAGGCCCGTCAACAAGACCTGTTCCATAGAGCTGTCCAAGACCGTCGGGCAGCATAATAAACGGGTTCTTTCCGCCCTTCATGCCGAATGGTGGTGCTCCGCCGTCAGCAACGTCTCCGATCCACTGGCCATCCTCCCATTTAATAACAGGACGTGTGGGATCCCAGGGCTGTCCCATTTTATCGACTGATGCCCTGTTGTAAAGTATCCACCTGTTCATTGGCCATGTCCATGCGTAGTTGGGGAATATACCTGTGATTTTCTGGATTTCAGTCTGCTTGAGGCTTGTGCGCTTGAGCCTGTTCTCGGTTTCTGTTACACTGCCCGCTGCAAGCCACATGAGCGACGCAGTTGTTCCGTCATCCTTGAAATCGGCGAAACCTGAAAGCTGCTTGCCCTTGTCAGGACCGCCTGTAAACCAGCCGCTGATTCTTTTTGCGATCTCGTCAGCATCATAGTCGTCGAACCAGTTGAGGTTAACGATAGGCTCGGGGAATGTTCCTTTCTCTTTTTTGTAGAGCTTGATCACCCTGTTCATGATGTCGATCATGATCTGCCCCATGGCCCTTGAGTCACCCTTGGGCTCAGCGGCCTGGTAGTGCCATCCGATCATCCTCTGGCTGCTTGATATACTTCCGGACTTCTCAAGCCTATGGCATGAGGGGAAGAGGAATACCTCTGTTTTTACCTCTTTGGGGTTGAGTCCCGGGCTGTGCCAGAAATCCGTTGTTTCATTATGGTGAATCTCTGCGGAATACATGAACTCAAGGTTACAGAGCGCTTTCCTTACTTCAGTACTGTTCGGTATACTGTTACAGGGATTGTGCGCCCAGATCGATCCTCCGATCATCTCCCCTTTTTTCATTTTTTCATAGCAGTAAAGGAATGAATAGTCACCGTTACGCTCGCTTGTGGGCATATCCCCTTTACCAAGCCACGCGTAACCGAAATCATTCTCTTTAGTTGCATTCTTGCCGAAGTAAGCCTTGAGGAAACTTGCCATATACTTGGGCCTGTTCCCCCACCAGTTGATACTTTCGGGAACCTTAGTACTCGGCGTTGCTGCCTTGTTGTAATCAGCAAGCGTCTGCCAGTTTGCCCTTGGAAGCGGCAGGTAGCCCGGAAGAATGTTGTAAAGAACAGCGTGGTCTGTTGTTCCCTGTACGTTCGGTTCGCCCCTGAGAGCGTTAACTCCGCCGCCTGCTATACCCGCGTTACCGAGCAGGAGCTGTATTATACCTGCAGTACGTATGTTCTGTACGCCCACAGTGTGCTGTGTCCAGCCCAGGGCGTAGAGTATTGTACCTGCCTTGTCCCTTACTCCGGTTGCTGAATATGCTTCGTATACTTTGCGCAGGTTCTCCTGTGAAACGCCTGTGATTGAAGAGACCTTGTCGAATGTGTACCTTGAATAGTGCCTTTTCAGGATATTCATAACGCACCTGGGGTGCTGAAGTGTCGGGTCTTTTTTAATTACTCCGTTCTCATCCCTTTCAAACTGCCAGCTTGTTTTGTCATAGATTTTTTTCTCTGTGTTAAACCCTGAGAAAACACCGTTGTTGAAAGAAAACTTGTCGTTTACAATGTATGATGCGTTTGTATAATCGATAACATATTCCTTGAACCATTTATTGTTCTGGAGGACATAGTTTATCATACCGCCCATGAACGCGATGTCTGTTCCTGAACGTAGAGGCACATGCAGGTCTGCCCTTGCAGATGTTCTTGAGAATTTAGGGTCAACGTGTATGATCTTCGCTCCCCTTTCTGTTTTTGCCTTGAGGACCCATTTAAAGCTTATGGGGTGGTGTTCTGCTGCGTTACTTCCTATAATGAGACAGCAATCGGTATTTTTAATATCGATCCAGCTCTGTGTCATTGCTCCGCGTCCGAATGATTCCGCCAAACTGGCGACAGATGGACTGTGTCAAATCCGGGCCTGGTGGTCAATGTAGAGAAGACCCAGCGCGCGCTGCGCCTGTACAACTACGGCTGCCTCCTCATTGCTCATCTGCGAAGATCCCATGTGGAACATGGTCTCAAGACGGTTAACAACTTTACCTTCAGCATTTTTCAGTGTAAAGGTCTTGTCGCGTGTCTCTTTGATTTTTTTTGCAAGCTTGTCGATCATCCAGCTGTAGCTCTTCTCTTCCCACTTTTCGCTGAACGGCGCCCTGTACAGGGGCTTCAGCAGCCTGTGCTCGCTGTTGACCATTGAATTCATTGTAGCGCCTTTTGCGCAGAGTGCACCTTCACTGATAGGATAACCCGGATCACCTTCTGTGCTCACAACTTTACCGTATTTAACGTGTGCAATAAAGCGGCAGCTCACGGCGCAGAATGGACATATAGACCTGACCTCTTTCGCACCTTTGGTTTTAAGCTTTTTAGCGTAAGATTCTGTTACCAGATAACTTACACCAAGACCACCCAGGGCTATTGCCCCGGCTCCGGCTCCCGCCACCTTTAATAAATCCCGGCGTGTTACCTTCATCTAAATCCTCCTGGAATTTTATCTTTTGAAACGGCTGTTATTTAAAGATTATACCTGCAGGAACATACCCCTGACCCGCAAGGTAATAGATTCTTTCTCTGATACTATCATGTCACATTTGGCATATTAATGTCAATATTTAAACGAATTTTTAATAAAAATTGAATATGTTTTTTTTAGCATATAGTTATAATTAACATAATAAAGATCCTGCAGTTGCCGGATAACACTTTTATTACAGATAAACACCCACGATATCACTCTATAATTATAAACAGTTGCCCTATTCTCAATACACAACCTGACATGGAACACAAAAAGAGGGGCTGTCCTGCCGGGACAGCCCCTCTTAACTGATTCAAACGAATTAAATTTTTTAAATTTTGTCAATTCTCACTGCACACGCTTTGTATTCGGCCGTTTTTGTTTCAGGGTCGAACACATTGTTGCACAGCCAGTTGGCATTCCCTTCGCTGAAGTGGAACGACATCCAGACAAGCCCTTCGGGTATCTCGTCTGTAACCTTTGCCCTTACCTTGACAGCACCGCGGCGTGAACTCACTTTAACGTATTCACCGTGTTTAACTCCCAGTTTGGCCGCATCTGCTGCTGAAATATCCGCGGTCTCCTCTTTAAGTATAAGGTCAAGGCCGGAACGTCCTGTCTGTGTCCTGGTGTGGTAATGGAACAGGCGACGACCGGTACTGAGCACAAGGGGATACTCGGCGTCTGCAACCTCTGCGGGAGGTGTCCATTCAATGCCCTTAAGGAGGCCCTTGCCGCGAGTAAACTTGCCGTCTTTATGCAGGAATACTGTGCCCGGATGTTCTTCATTTGGACATGGCCACTGAAGACCGTCATGCTCAATCCTGTTGAACTTAATTCCGCCATAAGCAGGGGCAAGCTGTGAAAGTTCATTGTCCCATATCTCCTGGCCGCTGTTGGATGGCCATTCATGTCCAAATCTTTTTGCCAGCTGTTTGAATATCCACCAGTTAGGCATAGCCTGTCCCGGAGCGTCCTTAATTTTACGAACGCGGTTAACACGTCGTTCGCTGCTTGTAAATGTTCCGTCATCTTCGCACCATGCTGCTGCCGGGAATATTACATCGGCAAAGCGGGTTGTTTCTGTCTGGAAAATATCATTACATACAAGAAATTCCGCTGACTCAAGCTCATGCTCAACATGTGTAATATTCGGATCTGTCCTTGCCAGGTTTTCACCAAAGATATAGAACGCCCTTACTTTTTTGGAAGGAAGCGAGGCCATCATGTCGGGAATCATGAGCCCGACCTTGTCAGAAAGATTGTTGACTCCCCAGGCCTTCTGGAATTTCTCTTTATTCTTGGGATCAGTAACTGCCTGATATCCGGGATAAACATTAGGGAGAGCGCCCATATCACACGCACCCTGAACATTGTTCTGGCCGCGCAGAGGGTTAACTCCGGCGCTCGGCATACCCATATTTCCAAGAAGGATCTGAAGGTTGGATGTTGACATAACATTGTTTTTACCGCATGTATGTTCTGTTATTCCAAGAGTATAGCAGAGCATCCCGGGTTTTATCGCTGCCATTGTACGGGCGATCTCCCTTATTTTGTCTGCGGAAACGCCGGATATCTCTGCGGCTTTTTCGGGTGTGTATTTAAGGACAGTAGCTTTAAGTTCCTCAAAACCTTCGGTATTTTCCTCAACAAATTTTTTATCGTAGAGGTTTTCATTGATGAGCACGTTCATTATTCCGTTAAGGAATGCAACGTCTGAACCTACTTTAATCTGCGCGAAGATGTCCGCTTTTTTCGCGAGCGCCTGGTTTCGCGGGTCAGCAACGATTATTTTTGCGCCTTTTAGTTTTGCACGTTTAACATAATATGAAGCGACAGGGTGAGCCTCTGTCATGTTTGTTCCAATGAGGAAGAAAAGTTTCGCGTTTTCAAATTCTCCAAAGGAGTTTGTCATCGCGCCTGATCCGAATGTAGTTGCCAGACCGGCAACAGTTGGAGCGTGTCAGGTCCGGGCGCAGTGGTCAATGTTGTTGGTACCTATTGCCGCCCTGAAAAGTTTTTGCATATAGAAAGAATCCTCGTTAATACTCCTTGCGCAGCTAACACCGGCAATGGCATCGGGACCTGATTCTTTAATTATCTGTTTGAACTTGTTCGCAACCAGGTCAAGGGCTTCGTCCCATGACGCCTCTTCGAACTTGCCGTTTTTCTTTATAAGCGGGGTTGTTAAACGCTCTTTTGAATAGATGAAATCGTATCCGTATCGACCTTTAACACACAGGTGACCGTCATTCGGTTGTGCACCCTCAACGCCCTTTATGCGTACTATCTGGTCCCCTTTAAGGTGAAGCTCCTGCTGGCATCCAACACCGCAATAGGGGCATGTTGTCCTGACCTTGCGGATTTCCCACGGACGACCTTTGCCTACACCCTTCTTCTCGTAGAGGGCACCAACAGGGCATGCCTGAACGCATTCACCGCACTGCACGCATGATGAAGCTCCCATGGGCAGATCGTTATCGCATATAACGTGAGTGTGCCCGCCCCGGTTCCCCATTTCGAGGACTTCGTTAACTACCATACGGTTACACGCCTCAACGCATCTTCCGCACTGGATACACTTGTTGCCGTCTCTGATTATGAAAGCTGCAGATTCATCCTTCTCTTCGCGTTCCGGAACAACAAATGCCGGAATATCAATTCCAAGATTGTAAGCAGCCTCCTGAAGTTCGCAGTCGCCGTTCCTTTCACATATCAGGCAATTATGGTTGCCGTTTGCAAGAAGCAGGTTAACAACCATTTTACGCGCCTCTATAACGCGCGGGCTGCCTGTTGTTATCTTCATTCCGTCAGTAGGCATAAGTGAACATGATGTCTGAAGATTTCTTATCCCATCCACCTCAACTACGCACACACGGCACATGCTTGCCGGACCCAGTTTTTTGAGATAGCAGAGTGACGGAATATATATGCCGTTCTCACGGGCTATCTCGAGAACGGTTTTGGTTCCATCAATGGCGAACTCCCTGCCATCGATAAAAATCTTTTTATCCATTTGTTTTTCTCCTAATAATTATCTTAGATCAATACAGATCTGTCATCCCCGCGCAGGCGGGGATCCATATTTTTTCATGAATAGATTAGCCAGGGCTCTTCCGAAGGTCGCCCGTCTTCACGGGAATGACATTCAGCACCATCTATTTTTTTACCAGGGCTTCGAACTCAGGCCTGAACTTGCTGACCATTGCCTGGATCGGAACCGCGAAAGCTTCACCCGTAGGGCAAAGCGTAAGGCCCTTGATATTTTTTGTAAGATGAAGAATCAGATCGATATCCTCCATTTTACCTCTACCCTCAACTATGTCGCGCAGCTTGTGCTCGATTACCAGAGAACCTTCACGGCATGGAACGCACTGCCCGCACGATTCATGATGGTAAAACTCGATCGTCCGCAGGGCAAGCTCTGGTATGGACACGGTGTCGTTGACTACCATTATGCCGCCTGAACCGAGCGCGGTACCGGCCTTGTTGCATGAATCGTAATCCATGTTAAGGCCTTCGGCCTCTTTAGCCGTAAGTATGGCAACGGAAAGTCCGCCCACAATAACGCCTTTCATCTTTCCCTTTACTCCGCCTGCCGCTTCCAGTATCTCTTTAAGGGGTGTGCCCATGGGATATTCAAAAATACCCGGCTTGTTCACGTGGCCTGAAACACCGAAAATTTTAGGACCGAAGTTATTTGTAACACCTATCTTCTGGAAAGCAGCTGCTCCGTTCTGAATTACGTAGGGCACACATGAAAGTGTTTCAACGTTGTTCACAACGGTCGGGCATCCGTAAAGTCCAAAGTTGGCAGGGAACGGAGGTTTAACGCGCGGGTTACCCCTTTTACCTTCAAGAGATTCTATCTGCGCAGTTTCGTCACCACATACATACGATCCGCCGCCGCGATGCACAACTATGTCAACATGGTTCAGCTGCCCGTCCTTCTTTGCCTCTTCTATTGCTGCTTCAAGAATATCTGCGATCCAGTCAAACTCACCTCGTATATATATGAAGGATTTTTTGGCGTTCAGCGCAAATGAACTGATTGCAATACCCTCAACGAGCAGGTGCGGATTGAATTCCATTATCTGCCTGTCCTTGAATGTTCCGGGTTCGCCTTCATCCGCGTTACAGATGAGGTAAACCGGCCTTGAATCATTTTTGGGTAAAAATGTCCACTTGGTTCCCGCAGGGAACCCCGCGCCGCCACGGCCCCTTATGCCAGCCTCTTTGACCTCTGCAACGATCTCATCAGGTTTCATTGAAAGGGCTTTTTTGAGTGACTGGTATCCGCCGTTGCCTTTATAAAAAGCAAGTGTGCGGCAGTCTTTCTTTGTGCGGTCATTAAGCAGTATGTTGCATTTTGAAACAACGGTCATCGACGGATCATTTTCCGGCTCTTTACCGCTTTTTAGCGCGTCAATAAGAACGTCGGTTTTTTTGACCGTCATGTTTTCAAAGTAGCGGTCATTCACCTGTATCACAGGCCCTGTGGCGCATGAACCGAGGTCCTGCACTGCGCTCAGAGTGAACATACCGTCTTTTGTTGTTTCGCCGGTTTTAATGCCGAGCTTTTTTTCAAGGTGCGCAAGAATCTCGTCAGCCCCTTGCAGAAAACCTGGAACGCATGTATCAACCTGCAGGTGATATTTACCCACGGGCTGTGTGTTGAACATTGTGTAGTATGTGGCTATGCCGTAAATCTTGCCTTTACTGCAGCCTATTGCTTTTGCAGCAGTCTCCACCGCCCTGTCGTCAAGACGATTATTATTTTTTTTCTGGAGATACTGCATAACCGGCATCACCGCCGAATCTTTCTTCGGGTATCTGTCGATTATTGTTTTAATCATGGTGTCATTCTGTTTATCCATACCTCACCTTTTAACATTAAAGATTTGCTAAAACTGCCGGAAATGCGCAAATTAAAGCAGAAAAGCACGTATATACCGGCATTCTAATGTGTTATAAATAACACATTTATATAAAAAGTATATATTTCTTTGTATTGTCATACATGACACATTAAAATTTAATGTCAACCTGAAATTAACAGTCTTATGACACCAGGGCAGATTGTATGGATTATTTTTTATAATATCAGCAAAGAAAGAGCACATAAATACAGATGGCGCTGATATATTCACACTTAACAGGCATCAGGCTTTTACGCAGGGATAATTTATTTCAGGTCTTCTGCAGAAGTTAATCCCCGGACTTTCTTTTAAATCCAGGCTTCACGACGGGAATGTGCAAAAAACCCTGAAATTCGAATCTTAAATGATATACCATTAAAACAGCAATGCAGAATGTCCCTCCGGGTAAACAATGGAAATTATTATCCAGTCTGGCTCATTCCGGAAATCCGGGAAAAGTAAAAATAAATGAATAAAAAATGACAGGGACCACATTCGTAATGAATTCGTAATGGCTTCGACAAAAAAAGGAAGCGCGGGCAGTCTGCCCGCGACAAAATCCTTCATACCCGCCCTGTATAAACTGGTGGCCTTACCGCGGGGGCCGCACGATAAAAGCATTAAAAATGACATAAAGGATATGAATTTTGATCTTTTTTGTCCCTGAAATACGGGAAATTTGATGCAGAATAGAAGCCACTCCGTTGCCACTACGATACAACGCCGATACAACACCGATACAACGCCGCATCTGTATGTCAGGTATCCCATACAAGATGGGGTCGCTTTTTGCAGGCGGCAAAAAGTTCAGCAAAAGATGAGGTTTCCCGGCAATCCGGAATGAGTGTCTTGTTTTATTTAATATAGGGTGATTCACCGCTGCAGCTGCGGCATTTTTCACCATGTTTTACAGGATAGTACTCACCACATAACGGACAGATAGTGGAAGGCCCGGATTTCCCCCGGGAAACAGTCTCCGGGTTCACCCTTATCTTCTGCATGCTGAGTATTGAACAGCCCGCATCTTTTATCTGGCTCATCAGCAGATTATAGTTCTGCTCCTTCTTGGGCTTCAGCTTGAGGAACCAGCTGTTCACCTCCGGCCAGTTCTTCAACTTATCTTTATCAAGGAAGATCCTTATTCCGTTGCCGCTGCTCTTGTCGTACATCGCAATGGCGAACTTGCCGAAATCGAGTACAGTCATCCATCCGTTGCCAGTTGTACAGGGAGTGAGAAGCTGAATTGCGTCAGGCAGACAGGAGGGTGTTTCGCATATCGCATCAAAAAATTCACCCTCGGGAAGATTCTTTAAAGCAAGATCCACCATAAAACCGCCTATCATCAGGCCGGGGGCCGCGCTGCCGTGAAAATTCGCAACAATCTGCGAGTAATCTTCGTAAGTATGTTTACCTATATTCATTCGTCGACTCCTGATAATTTCATATCACAGCCTTTGATTATGAGTTAAATGCGGCGGCAACTCGATTATGTTATTTTTAACATAATCAATAATCAAGCAATTTTTATTTTTGCCATTTTTGACATATTAAATTTCAAGTCAAGAACTTTCAACACCGACCAACCGGTCAACACTGATACGGGTATAAGTATTATTTTTTTTTAACAGCCCTTTTCAAAAGTGAATTTATAGAGTACCATTAAAACCCGGGTTTTTTTAATTACTAAATGCTTTTTGTGTTGAAAAAAAAATATAAATTCAGATTGTTGAACATAATTTACATGATTGTATAGCTGAAAATAAACATATATCAGTTTTTATGCCGGACACAGGATCTCTGAAATAATTGAATAATGAACTAATGACCGTTAGATGATAATATGTCTATTCAGGATATTCACGATTATACCTGTGAATGGAATAATCAACCTGCATAAAATGAACAATCATCCCGCAAGTCATTAACCATAATAAATACATTGCCTGTTACTTACAGAAAAATATAAAGAAAGAAGGGAGATTGTTATGAACAAAATCCAGCTCACGATCGACGGGGTGGAGGTTACAGGGACACAGGGCCAGACAATTCTCGAAATTGCGCGAGATAACGGCTTTGACATTCCCACACTCTGTTATCACCCGAGTATCAGTAAAACCGGCGCCTGTCGTCTCTGCATTGTCAGGGTAAACGGGAACATGATAAAAGCATCATGTACCGAACCTGCAGCAGAAGGTGCAAAAATAATTACAGAGGACGCTGAAATAGCCGGCCTCAGAAAAGGTATTCTTGAAATGCTCCTCGCAGAAGGCGATCACAACTGTCTCTACTGTGAAGAGAACGGGAACTGCGAACTCCAGGCTCTCTGCTACAGATACGGTGCCGAGAATCCTGCAGCAGATTTTCCGAAGAATAAAAGACAGATAGACGTTACATCAAGCAAGGGACTGCGCAGAAACGAAAACCGCTGTGTGCTCTGCGGAAGGTGCGTCAAGGCCTGCGCCGAGATCCAGGTGCAGAACGTATGGCAGTTTGACGGACGTGGATCACACGCGTGCCTTACATCGGACATGTTTGAAAAACTCGGTGATTCATCATGCGTGCAGTGCGGACAGTGCGTTCAGATCTGCCCCACAGGCGCTCTTTCATTCCAGACAGTCCTTGGACGCGGACCGGAATGGGAACTTAAAAAGGAATCAAGTATATGCATCTACTGCGGCGTCGGCTGCAAGATCGATTTCTACACAAATAAACAGGGGCAGCTGGTCAAGGCAATAGGCAATCCCGACGGCCCCAACAAAGGACACCTTTGCGTCAAGGGACGTTTCGGTTTTGACTTTGTCCAGGGCGATAAGCGTATAACAAGTCCTCTTATCAAAAGAAACGGAAAATTCGAAGAAGCATCATGGGACGAAGCTCTGGACTATGTTTCAAAAAGATTCTCTGAAATCAAACAGGCTTCAGGCCCTGATTCTATAATGGCATTTTCATCTGCCAAGTGTACAAACGAAGAAAACTATTTAATGCAGAAATTTATGCGCGCGGTGGTAGGTACGAACAACGTTGATCACTGCGCCCGGCTCTGACACAGCTCAACTGTCGCCGGTCTGGCGGCCACATTCGGTTCAGGAGCAATGACAAATTCGATCAGGGAAATACCGCTGACAGAGTCATTTCTTGTAATCGGTTCAAACACCACCGAGAACCACCCGGTTATCGGATCTATGATTAAAAATGAAGTAATCAACAAAGGTAAAAAACTTGTTGTAGTTGACCCGAGAAAAATAGAACTGGCAAAACACGCTGACGTATTCCTGCAGATAAAGCCGGGAACTAACGTGGCAATCCTAAACGGTTTTGCCCATGTACTAATTAAAGAAAACCTCTACGACAAAGAGTTTGTCAAAGAAAGATGCGAAGGTTTTGACGAAATGGCCAAAACCCTTGAGAAGTACACACCTGAGCATGTCGCAAAAATTTGCGGACTTGATGATCCATCAAAGATCGTTGAAGCTGCGCGCATATTCGCGGCAAGCAAACCCATGGCTCTCTACTATTGTATGGGTATTACACAGTTTAAATCGGGCGTGAACGGCGTCAAGTGTTGCGCGAACCTTCAGATGCTCCTTGGAAACCTTGGCATTCCGGGAGGCGGAGTAAACCCGCTACGCGGGCAGAACAATGTACAGGGCGCATGCGACATGGGCGCACTGAATGCGGTTTACCCGGCGTATCAACCTGTTGCAAATGAAGAAAACCAGAAGAAATTCAAAGAGGCATGGAAGACCCCGCTTGAACTTTCAATTAAGCCCGGTCTTACAATAGTCGAGTCCCTTAACGCGGCGATTGCCGGTGACGTCAAGGCTCTTTATGTATTCGGTGAAAACCCCGTAATGTCAGACCCCAACCAGCATCATGTAATTGAAGCGCTGGAGCACGCAGAATTTGTTGTTGTCCAGGATATCGTTCTTACAGAAACAGCAGCACTGGCCGACGTGGTTCTCCCGGGACGCGCTTTCATTGAGAAAGAGGGTACAGCGAGCAACACAGAGCGCCGTGTACAGCCGATGCATAAGGTTGTTGAGCCTCTTAAAGGCACACAGGACGACTGGTGGATTATTATGCAGATTGCAAACCGTATGGGCGCAAGCTGGGACTACACATGCGCAAAGGATATCTTTGAAGAGGTTCGAAAGGTTACACCCTCTTACGCAGGTATAACTTATGAAAGACTCGAAAAGGAACTGATTCAGTGGCCCTGCCCCAACGAGCAGCATCCCGGAACACAGTACCTGCATAAGGAAAAATTCAACAGGGGACTGGGACTCATGTCTGCAATAGAGTTTACACCTCCGGCTGAGGATGTTGATCCCGAATACCCGATGATCCTTACAACAGGAAGGATACTCCAGCACTTCCATACAGGAACGATGACCCGTAATTCGCGCATACTCGATGAAATCGCCCCTGAAGGATTTGTTGAACTTCACTCTAATGATGCAAGCAACTACAATGTTTCTGACGGAGAGGTTGTTTCAATCTCGACAAGAAGGGGCAGCGTAAGGATGAAGGCCCGTGTAACAGACAAACCCAAACCCAATGTAGTATTTATGCCGTTCCACTTTGTCGAAGCTGCGGCAAACAAACTGACCATTGATGCCCTGGATCCCACATGCAAGATCCCGGAGTACAAGGTTTGTGCCTGTAAAATTGAAAAAGTGAACGCGTAGGGGGCGGATTATGAAAACTGAAATGATTTCAAAAACAATAAATAAATACGGCAACAGCCGTGAGCACCTGATGCTCATACTGCGCGACCTTGAAACACAGTCGGGTAAAAACGTACTTGAACCTGCCACACTTACAGAAGTCGCGGAACAGATGAATATACCTAAAAGCGCGGTTGCGGGTTTCCTTGGATTCTACACCATGTTCAAAAAAGAGCCCAGGGCAAAGTACCTTATCAGGGTGTGCAAGTCAGGACCGTGCCACGTGATGGGATCAACAGACATCTTTCATGAAGTTGAAAAGATCCTGGGAATTAAACCCGGCGAAGGCACAAAGGACGGTATGTTCTTTCTTGAAAAATGCGAGTGCCTTGGAGTATGTTCGGTAGCGCCGGCCATGATGGTTAACTACGACATTCACGGCAACCTCACAGCAGAAAGTCTTAAAAAGATATTAGATGACTACAAGAAGAAGGAACCGGTTATCGGAGAAGCATGCGGCCCCGAAGTTGAAGGGAAAAAATGCATCATTGAAGGAACAAAGCAGACAAAGAGGCTTCTTGAGAACATGGGAGTTGTTGACCCGCTTTCGGTTGATTCCTACGTTGCCAAAGGCGGCTTCAACGCCCTTAAAAAAGCAGTGACCATGGACCGGGGCGAGATTATCCAGATCATGAAGGATTCAGGTCTCCGCGGACGCGGCGGCGCCGGATTCCCTGCTGGCATGAAATGGTCGTTTGTAACTAAAGGCGACATGCAGAAATACATTATATGCAACGCTGACGAAGGTGAACCCGGTA
>JAAYBQ010000229.1 GCA_012730035.1 Spirochaetota bacterium | reverse complement strand
CCTTTCTTGTCGCATCTTGTGAATTTTTTTTCTGCATAACAAGAAACCTGAAGAACCTGGTGTTTATATAAGATACGACGTTTCTGCATATTTCTTCTGAAATAAAGGGGCCTATAACAAGATATGTTTCAGTACAGCAAGTACCTGGTGAACCCACAATAGGTTTCCCTAACACAACCGCAGGTATTTCATCTCCCCCAGATGCTTTAGGAATATACACTTTCCATTGATCTATCCACTCGGGATTAACGATAATTTCTTTACGTGATACATAAGAGACAGTTCCTCGGCCATAAAGCTTAACTGCACCTGTAAAAGAAAACTGACGGCCTATAAAAAACGTGCGAAATCCGAATGGTTTGCTTGTGCTAACATGATCTACAAAAGAATTTTCATTTTTTCCCCGGACTTTATTTATTATTGGAATAGCTTCGTTGTACCGAATAAGCGTGTCTAGCCCAGATTCGACCAGAGGGCGTACTGCAGCAGACACCTTGCCACCTACATGTGAAATGAATTCACAGTCCCCGGGATTATCCCTGTCCCAAAGGAAGTAACATACACCGCCTTTTATTGCCACTCCATCCGCTGGGAAACAATCAGATCCATCACGATAGTCAACAATCTTGCAAATACGGCGATCCAAAAGCATTTCTTCTCTGAATTTATCCAGTCCCTTCCCCCCTGAAAACCACCGCGACGGTATGATCATCGACAGATACCGTGGATTAAGCTTTTTAGCCTGCTGAACAAAGAGGTGATAAATAGGTGCAGCACTTGCGCCGTGACCCCCATCGCTCATCTGGTACGGCGGATTTCCTATAATAACGTCGAATTGCATCTTCAACAGCTCCTCAAGGTCTTTTCTGTGTATAAAGTCATAGGCGTGCGATTCAAGGCCAGTGTTTCTTTGGTATTTTTTCTGTGAAGCTCCACAGAATATACAGGAACCGTTTACCCAGGTATGTTTTGTTTTGCTGTCGTACATAATATTTCCGTTCACCCTGTTGAACCTGAGTACCGAGTAATCGCTGTTTGCCCTTTTTGAACAGTAAAGTGTTCTTCTTGACATAAGCCCTGTAAGTTATGTAAGGGCCACTCCGAACACCTGATATTCATATATGTGCTGCAGACGTTCTTCCAGGTCCGGATACACCGGTTCAAGCCCTGTTATAAGCCGCTTTGTGATCTCCCTGAGAAAGACCCCGGTTTTACATGCGGGATCCAGAAATGTCGTATTGGGGTCCCTGAATAGCTCCTGAGGCAGCATGTCCAGCATCTCGTTGACTACAGGCGGTGGGGTGAACACCTCGTCGCTGCTCAGGTTCGCAAGACACGAGAGGACATCGGGGTTAAAGGGATTATTGTTGTTCGTCTGCATACTGCACCCTCCTGTAATCCGTAAGGGGATATTCTTTTATTGGTTTAGGCAGGTATGTTTTTATTTCGGGGTCGTATATACCGTTTTCTGAAGTAATACAGGACTGTAGCTTCCGGTCCAGCAGCATGCTCAGCTCAAAGTCCCGGCGTTTTACCATATTGCCGGTGACCATTGCCCATTCGGAAAAAACTATCGGCTTCTGATTGGAATCAAGGAGAGTAAGAGCATTGCCACACAGGATATTGCGGGAGAGAATAAACCTGACGGCATCAATACATTCTTCATCCGTTGTTTTGCCGCAGCATTCGGTGTATTCGGACTTGAATATCTCAAAGAGGCGACGGCGGCATTCTTCGGCATTATCCTTAAGGAGTTCTACGCCATAGATGCTTGATACAGCTATTAATGCATATTTACCGTACTCGGAAGGCTGCTTCTTATATCTCTTTTTAACGACCGCAAGTTTGCGCCTGAGTATTTCGACAAGAAAATTACCGTCTCCGCAGGCGGGTTCAAGAAAGCGGCTGTCGATCCGTTCCGTTTCGTTTTTAACAAGATCCAGCATTGCGTTTACTTCACGCTCTGCCGTAAATACCTCTCCGTGCTCGTTGACCCGTTCCTTCGATTTGATCAAAGATTTCTTCAATATGCTTTCCCCCATACGCAATACGCATTACTGCTGTTTTAAACAGACGTATG
>JAAYBQ010000025.1 GCA_012730035.1 Spirochaetota bacterium | reverse complement strand
ACTGACCAGAGGTGGGAGTGGAAAAATCCGTCTTATGTATTAAACGCAGGTGCGTTTAACTGGCAGGATGTTTATACAGTAAACATTTCTCCGTATGCATCGTATGAAGCCGGCGATCTTAAAATCAGGGGAAATGTGTTCTATCTCTATAACTACGAATACCTTGACGGGTATGCTAATGCCGATGAAACAACAGCAGTCTCCGGCTGGGGCGGCGCACATTCCAACTGGGTCAATACATCTGCCGGATTCAACATTTTCCCGTCATACAAGCTGGCCGCATGGAACAGCATAAGCGCCTCGCTTCTTTTCAGATGGGACAAACACCTTGAGCGCCAGCAGGCCGATTCTCAATTCGTCGGAGGGACCTCGGCCTGTGCCGACGCTTCATACGCCCTTGCGGGATACAGCTGGTATGATACAAAACTCATGACAGGGGAGCAGATTACTGTCGCGCTGGAGGACCAGATTGAGCTGCAGAAGGCCATAGGAATACCTGTTGAAATCAGTGTTGGAATATCATACGACGCGCAGAAACTTGATACATTCAAAAAACGTTCAGAGACAAGGGCCGCGGGTGTTGTTACAAGTTACGGCACCACAATGGATGATCAGTATATAGCAAAAGAGGATTCTTTAATATGGGGAACACGCGATTCATTTAACCCGGTAGTCGGCGTGGTATACGAACCCTTAAAGGATTTTTTCCTGCTTCGTGCATCATACTCACAAAAATCAAAACTGCCCACAATGGCCCAGTACTCCAAGATGAGCTCATCGCTGGACACGGGCGATTTAAAAACTGAAAAATCATACAATACAAACGCCGGTTTTGAATTTTTCCTCCTTAACAAAACAATCAGCTTCAGGACAGATTACTTTTTTTCAAGGTTTGATGATAAAATAGCTACTATCTATAATCCTGATGTTGCGGGTAACAAGGTTTATACAAACATAAAAGGCGAGGACCACCAGGGTGTCGAGTTTATTATCACTGCCGGTTTTGAGGATCTCTTTGGTATCATATCTTCGGTTGATACCGAGTTCTCATATACATACCTGCGTGTACGCAACCTTGATACGGGCAACCAGGATTCCGAACTTTACAAGGGTGAAAAACTGACCGACATACCTGAGCACCAGGTTCTTGGAGATGTAAGGTTTAATTTCATTACCGGCACATCTTTAAACCTCTTTGGAAGCTATTCCGCAAACGCGATTAAATATGTGATGAAAGCGGGGACAACAAACGGTACAGTGTATTCCAACAGCTATTATAAGGAAATTAAACTGCATGACCCGCTCATGATCAACATTAAAGTTTCACAGACGTTCCTTAACAGGTATGAAGTATTCGCAATGTGTAAAAATATCATGGACGATTATGCGGCTGACCCGTTTAACCCGGGCGCAGGCAGGCAGTTCAGTTTCGGAGTAAAGGCTGAATTATAGCATTAGTCAGGTTTTACCGACTCCGGCATCATACTGCTTTTTAATGAAAAGCGGCATGATGCCGTTCCAGGTCTTTAACCACTGAATTTATAAGAGGAGCATTAAATGGAAATTCTGGAAGACATTATTAACAACATCAATGACGACGCGCCTGTGAGCGAAGTGCGCAGGGGACTTCACTGGACCGCCGTTGTGAGCAGGCGGTGCGGGCTGGCCTCTACTCTGGCAGACGGAGGCTGCGGCCATGGAGAATCCGGAGGAATGGATGGTTCTTATACCGATATGAGCGCTCTCGAGCTTGCACGTTTCTGTCTTGGCAGGCGTAATGCAGCTTTATCAATGTGTGTTGCGGCAATAAACTCTCTGACAGAAATAAACCCTGACAAATATGACAATATTGAAGGACTACAGATCGTAAAGGAATTCGGCATCAAAAAAAACATATCCGTTATAGGTCACTTCCCGAACCTGAATGAACTTTCGGGCGTAGCAAAGAACCTCTGGATTATCGAGAAACAGCCCATGCCCGGTGACCATTCTGAAGATGCCGGTAAAAAACTTATACCACAGTCTGACATTGTTGTTATAACCAGCACCACTCTCATAAACAATACACTGACAGGTATCCTGGAAATCTGTAAAAAAGGGAGTATCAAAATGCTCCTGGGGCCCAGCACGCCGCTCTCCCCTGTGCTTTTTGATTACGGCATAGACATACTCGCAGGCAGCATCGTCACAGACATGGAACCTGTTTTAAAATCAGTGGGCGAGGGTGTCAGTTTTATGCAGTTAAAAAAGAGGGGCGGTGTTAAATTTATGACCATGGTGCGCGACTACGCTGATATAAAGCGCAGAATGACCCAACAATAATCGAACAGGCACAAATAGCCCTGGACAATGAAGGAGTTTCATGATGACTGAAAAGACAGACAAACTTGACCTTGCTAAATGCCTTGAACAGGCAAAGGAATTTCACGGCGACGCGTGCGGCGGCATACAGATGGGTACTCGCATGGCGATCCGGGGAATGAAAGCCATAGGAATAAATGATCCGCACGGAGAAGACAGGAAGGACCTT
>JAAYBQ010000228.1 GCA_012730035.1 Spirochaetota bacterium | reverse complement strand
TTTTCAGTGGTATTGAATACAACTACTGCTGTAGAGAGCAGGGAAATTATATTTGACGAAATTCTTGTCAGCGACAGGATTGAACATATAACTCAATTGCTCAAAGAGAATGATGCAGTTCTTTTTGCGGAAATTTTCACAGGAGTGCCTGCAAAGGCCCAGGTGATTGCCACATTCCTGGCGGTACTTGAAATGGCCAAGACTCTGATGATAAAGGTTCAGCAGCACAGAGTTTTCGGCGATATCAGGATTCTGCGTAATTTCAGGCTTGAAAAAATTGAGAATTAATGCACGGTTTACGCCGTGCCATAAAGGATTAGCATGGGCGATTCAGATAAAAAGAGCCATGATGACGAAATAGCCGAGAATGAACTCCCTGAAACAGTTGAAAGTGAAACTGACAGGGAGCATTATCTTAAGGGGCTGTTCGAAGCGGTGTTCTTTCTGAGCAATGAACCCGTACCCATAAATTTTTTTGTAAAAAACTTCATGATCGATTCAACACAGGTCAAGATAGTCATAGATTCTCTTGTTGACGAGTATGAAGAAAGGGATGGCGGAATACGCCTCGCAGAGCTTTCAAACGGCTACCAGTTTGTTACAAGCGCAAGGTATGCCGAGCCCCTGCGCCATGCGCTCGGCCTGAAAAGACGCGAAAGCCTTTCGCGGGGAATGCTCGAAACACTTGCGATAATAGCATATAAACAACCGCTGGTACTTGCCGATATTGATGAACTGCGCGGCGCTTCGTCCAGGATGATGGTTGCCAATCTTATGAAAAGAAATCTGGTCAAACCCGTTGGAAGAAAGGACCTTCCCGGAAGGCCGCTTGCCTACGGTACAACCGATGAATTCCTCAGATTCTTCGGGCTGAATAAACTTTCTGATCTTCCAAAACTCTCCGAGATTAAGGAATTTTCAATAGATACTGAATAGCAGCACCGGCGCACAAACGGTTATACCTCTAATAAAACAAATTTATATCAGTAATAAAAAGGTGGCACAACGTGAGATTAGTGGCAGCGGTTGACGGGCCTGCCGGATCGGGAAAAAGCAGCGTTTGCAGAAAAACAGCACTTGATCTTGGCATGCAGTATATCGATTCCGGCGCAATATACCGGGCTATAACACTTTATTTTCTTGAAAAATACGGAGATTCCTGCTCTGAGCATGATCCCGCCGGGGAACTTGGCGGTGTGCATATTCTGCAGTATTTCATGCCTGACGGTTCAGTCACTACCATGCTTAACGGAAGGGATGTTTCCAGTGATATTCGTGACGAGAGGATAAGCAGGAGCATAGGATTCTTTTCTGATAACAGGGGAGTAAGGGAATATGTGAATGGGCTGCTCAGAAAGTGGGCAGGTGAAAATTCAATAATTATTGACGGCCGGGATATTGGCACGGTTGTATTCCCCGATGCGGCAGTAAAGGTCTACCTGGATGCGTCGGTTGACGAACGCGCCTCACGCAGGGTTAAAGAGTACAAAGGGCAGGGAAAAAATGTTGACGAAAATTCCATCAGAAACCAGATTATACAGAGGGACTTTAATGATTCCAACAGGGAATTTGGAGCTCTTAAACGTGCAGATGATGCGGTTTTTCTCGATACATCCTCAATGAGTTTCAGCGAAGTCGTGGAAAAACTTAAACAGATAATAGACAGTCAGGTTATCCATAAAAAGTAAGGTGTTAGGTATGAGTCCAATCAAAGACGACAATTTCGAAGCTATCGATATGGAATCAGTTGCAGATTCGGCATTTGATGAAATGCAGCCGGGCATGATAGTAAAAGGCGAAGTTGTAACCGTAGATTCCGGTTTTGCGTATGTTAATGTCGGCATGAAATCAGACGGCAGGGTGGCACTTGATGAATTTTCAAAAGTCCCCTCACCCGGTGATGTCTTTGACGTGAAACTTGTTAGCAGAAAACTTGTTGATGGTGTGTACCATTTTTCGAAAAAATTTGCCGAGCTTGATAAAGGGTGGAGCGATTTTATCGAATCGTACAATGGCGGCAACAGGATAGTTAAGGGCAGAATAAGGTCGTCTTCGGGCAAGGGCAAGATTATCGACTGCGGTGGAGTCTCGCTTTTTCTTCCATATTCCTTAACCGCGGACATAAAGGGTATCAGCGAGTCCGATGATGAATATGAATTTATTGTAAAGAGTGTGGATACCAGGAAGAAATCAGCCATCGTTTCAAGAAAAGATTTTCTTGATGAAAAGAACAAAAGGAACTGGGATGAATTTGTTTTAAAACATAAAGCAGGTGATATTATTCAGGGTGAGGTTGTAAAGTTTGTCGAGTTCGGCGCTTTCGTCAGGATTGACGGAATAGATGCGCTGCTTCACCGGAACGATATGTCATGGAAAAAAGTTTTCAAGCAGCGAAAAATTTTAAGGCAGGGTGAGGTCAGAGATTTTGTAATTCTTTCAATAAACAGTGAGGATCGCAGAATTTCACTTGGGATGAAGCAGCTCAAACCTGATCCATGGTCAGACCTTGACATCAGGCACGCTCCCGGCTCAGTTGTAAAAGGTAAGGTGGTAACTATTACGGCCATAGGCGCATTTGTGCAGGTCGAGGATGACGTAGAGGGTTTTGTAAGCAACTCGGAACTCTCGTGGACAAAGAATAATGCCGATGTCAAAGATTATCTTGAAAAGGGTGCCGAGACTGAATTCAAGGTCTTGTCAATCAACAAGGATGACAAGAAGCTTGCGCTCAGCTACAGGCAGATGCAGCCTAATCCATGGGATACAATTGATCAGAAGTACCCTGTGGGATCTGTGCACTCCAGGCCTGTGCGAAAGGTTGTCAAGTTCGGGCTTTTTGTTGAGCTCGAAGACGGAATTGACGGCCTTATTCATGTATCTGACCTGTCATGGGATGAACCGTCAAAAGAACTGAATACTTTGTATAAAACCGGCCAGGAGATAGAATTTAAAATTCTTGAAATAAATAAAAGAGAGATGAAGATATCCTGCGGTGCAAAGCAGCTCACCAGGTCACCGTGGGAAGTGGTTAAGGAGAAGTATCCCCCGAGGACAAAAGTTCATGGAACAATTTCAGGCATAACACAATTTGGTCTCTTTATTAAGCTTGATGATGACGTTGAAGGGCTGGTGCATATTTCAGAGGTTTCAAAACACAGGATCGAAAAACTTGAGGAATACTTCAAGGTCGGGGACAGCATAGATGCGGTTGTTCTGGACGTTGATGTTGCCAGAAAGAGGCTGTCGCTCAGTGTAAAACACTTTGAAATAATGTCCGAGAAGGAGGAGGTCAGCAAAATATTGAAGCAGACCAGCTCCAACAGGGTTACACTTGGTGATATGATTAATATAGATCTTGGAGATAAAAAGTAGACTATGGCAAACAGAAAGTCGGGCAGAAATATCGAGATACATAGAAATGTAATCGAAAATTACATAATGAATATTAAAGATTTTGTTCGTGCCAATAAAAAAGCGGTAAAGTATTCGGCATTAGCAATTATTGCTTTAGCCGTAATCCTGATCGGGGCGGATTTTTTTTACGGGCACATTGTATCAAAAGAGAAGGGGAAACTTAACGCAATAATGGATACTTACAGGGCTGGTTCCGGTAATCCCGAGATTGCTGCAAAATGCAGGGATGATCTTGTGCAGCTTGTGAGTGAGGCAAAGACCGGCCATGCCAGAGATATGGGAACATACCTGCTTGCATCTATACTTTTTGATGAAAAGAAGTATCAGGAATCACTGGAGCGCTATCTGGAATTTGTAGATGAATCATCAAGTGATACTCTTTTTGTGCCTCTTGCAGTCAACAAGGCTGCGATTTGCCTTGAAGAGATGGGTAAATATGATCAGGCTATAAGCCTGATTTCGAAGCACTCCGAAAATAAGGACTTTCTTGTAATTATGGACCAGATGATCTATAATACCGGAAGACTTTATGCGCTTAAGGGGGATACCGCAAAGGCCAGAGAATTTTTTAATCAGTTAAGGATTGATTACCCTCAGTCGCCATACGCTGAAAAGGCCAGGGAGAGGCTCTTTTTGCTCACGATGCCTAAATAGTATATTTTGGCATTTAGTTTAAATATGGCTTGACATAAAAAGGGCTCTGCCTGTTTTTAATACAATCATTGTTTTTATGTTTATATTTAACCTGAATCCCGGTTTGTGAAAACATAGGGTTTTAAAAATCTGATGATATATGGAGTCTGACAGTGCCAGTACCAAAGCGAAAAAAATCAAAATCAAAATCAAGAATGAGAAGAGCTCACGAGGCGATAGGTGCACCTAATCTCAGGCCCTGTCCCAAATGCGGCGTATATACAATGCCACACAGGGTATGTCCGGAATGCGGATATTACAAGAATGAGCTTGTTGTAGAGAAGAAGGTTAAAATAAGTGACTGATTTTTAAATTTTTTTTCTACGAAGAAGGGGTTCCTCAGGGTATCCCTTTTTTTATTAGTACTTGACAGAGTGAAATTCCCGGAATTTGTATTAAATACCAACATAAATCAGGTCATTCAGATGAACGATACAATTACGAGAGTAAAAAAAATAATATCAAATCAGCTTGAGATAAATGCAGATAAACTTTCTGACGATGCCTCGCTCCTTGATGATCTGGGGGCTGATTCAATAGACACGGTGGAGCTTGTAATTGCTTTCGAGGTTGAATTCGGAATTGAAATTCCTGAAGAGGACGCACTCGGCCTTAACACCATCCGTGAAATTTCCCTGTACGTTGATAAAAAAACTGCAAAAGGTAAAAACCTCTGACATTATGACTACGGGCAGTAAAAAAAAGGAGAAATCCGATTCTGACGGTAAACGCTTCAGGTCAAGGCAGCTTGTTTCGCTGCAGAATGTAATCCATGTTAAATTCAAAGATAAGGGGCTCCTGAACAGGTCCCTTATTCACCGGTCATACGTAAACGAAGCCTCGGCGGAAAAGATAAGGGATAACGAACGGCTTGAATACCTCGGTGATTCTGTGCTGGGCCTTATAGTAAACGAATACCTCTTTAAAAGATTCGAAGATTACCCGGAGGGTGATCTGGCTAAGATAAAGTCTGCTGTTGTTTCTGAAGCAACATTGGCCAAGGTAGCCCGTGATTTTAACCTTGGCAGTTTCCTTCTGATGGGCAAGGGCGAGGAGCTGAGCGGGGGAAGGGACAGGTCTTCAATTCTGGCGAATTCTTTTGAGGCACTCATAGGTGCTGTGTATCTTGACTCGGGACTTAAAGAGTGCAGAAAATTCGTGCTGAACCTTCTTAAAAAAGATATCGAACGAATTGACCGTATGACCTACCTGCGTGATCCCAAGACCACACTTCAGGAATATGTGCAGAAGAGATACCGGGAGAGACCTGTTTACGAGGTGGTCGAAGAGCGTGGCCCGGATCATAAAAAGGAATTTATCGTGAAGCTTATAATCAACGGCACCGAAGCGGCCATGGGCAAAGGCACCAGTAAACGTAAGGCAGAGATGTTTGCTGCAGAAGATGTGCTCCGGCGCATTGAGAAGGGTGGTGAGGAGATTTGACCGATCTGTGCAAAAACGTGCGTATTCGCGTCTGCGGAATCCTGATTGACCGGGATAAGCTGCTTCTTATTGCACACAAAAAGGATGATGAAGTTTATTGGCTTCTGCCGGGCGGTGGAGTAGATTACGGAGAGAGCCTCAAAGAGGCTTTATGCAGGGAATTTATCGAAGAGCTTGGTATTTCAATTGAAGTCGATGAGATATCCCTTGTCTCGGATTCGATCGACCCCGAAGGCAACAGGCATGTTGTAAATCTCTGTTTCGCTTGCAGGTTCGAATCGGGCAAATACCGGCTGGGCAACGATGAGAGACTTTATGATTTCAGGTTTTTTTCCGAAGATGAATTAAGGGGAATAACCATATATCCTCCGATCAATGAAGAGCTTGTTTTAATCATGCGGGAAGGATGCAGCAGAAGCAGGTATATCGGCAGGCTCTGGAAGTAAACAGTCAAAGGGAGAAGGTAATGATAAATTACTCATTAAGGTACCATGACGGGCAGGGCATACTGGATCTTGCAGGCAACCTTACCGTACTCTCCGCGGACAGTTTCAAGTCCGTTGTTCATAATCTGACCGAAAGAAGCAGTATAATGCTAAATATGGATCATGTGGATTTTATTACATCTTCAGGACTTAATGCCCTGCTTGAAGTTTCGTATATTGCGCGTGACAGGGGACAGCGTGTTATTATACTCGGCGCCGGGAGCGAGATACGCGATCTTATAGACTATGCCGAGATGTATACACACCTGATTTTCGCAGAGAGCCCTGAAGAGGGCAAGACCAAAATTGAATTCTACACCTGATTACCATTATTCAATTACATGAATTTCCGGGAGTGACGTAACCACGTTCCTTGAAACCATTGTATCTATGTTAAAAAAACGCTTCATGAATTTTTCATCAATCATACCCGCGGTGCCTTCGGCTGCTATCCTGCCGTTTTCAATAACAATGATCCTGTCGCAGCCAGAAGCAATAAAGTTCAGGTCAGATGACGCGATTATTATTTTATTTGCAGCTGCTGCAGCGTATTTTTTTAATACTACCATAAGGTCAGATTTCTGTCTGTAGCCTGAACCTGTTTCCGGTGCATCAAGGAGCAGCAGCCCACGCCCTTTCATAAGGGATGATGCAATAAGTGTCATACGCAGAACAGATTCTGATACATTCTTAAGCCTGTCGTTTGACCAT
Source organism: Spirochaetota bacterium (assembly GCA_012730035.1). Lineage (GTDB taxonomy): Bacteria > Spirochaetota > UBA4802 > UBA4802 > UBA5550 > JAAYBQ01. The sequence goes on along the minus strand of JAAYBQ010000228.1, from coordinate 8,897 downwards.
GGTGCAAGCCCCATCTGTTCAATGTAGAGTGCTGCATCTTCACGGTCCGACGGGGTGCAGGGACTGAAAACTGATTTGTGTGTTCTGCATCCGCTGAGTACAGTGTCGGTGACTGTTGCCTCTGGATTAAAGTCACGGCTGGCAGACTGGCAGAATGCTGCTTCACTCTTCAGTTGACCGGCGGAGGTTATGCCTTGTTCGCCTCCGGCAAGGGTTATCACGCCGCTGTAATTTTTATAATGGCCGGCCAGTATATTCAGCAGGAGAGACTTTCCGCAGCATGGTCCGCCGGTAATGCCCAGTATTTCATTATCATGAACTTCAAGGTTCAGGTTGTCTAGTACCTTCCGGTTTTTAACGGTACATGAAAGATTATTGATCTTTATCAATTCCGGTATCCTTTTCATTTTTTGTTTCATCAGTATCTGTAGTATTGGCGGTCTCCTGTTTTACGACGCTGCCGGTTGTGGAGTCTGCAGATGTTCCGCCCGAAGTGCCGTCAGTATTCTGCCTGTTCTCTGTGTCCGGTTTGTTCTGTATATTGTTCTGCTGCATGTTCTGCCGGTCTATTTCTTCTACATAAGTTTTTAACTGGCTGTCTTTTAATGCCTCTCTGCGGATTTCCGGATCAAAAATTATTCTTTTAAGTATTGCAACAGCTTTTTCTTTGCTGCCTGTTCTGGCATTTGCCTGTGCCAGAAAGAGTTCGTCGCTATACTTTAGTGAAATATTTTCAAGCTGTTCAATGGCCTTGTCGTATTTTTCAAGGTAAAACAACGATTTTCCCGAAATCAGAGTAATGTCATAATCTTTTGTGTTCTGCAGGTATGATTCAGAAACCACCGCTGCCCTTAACCAGTTCTTTTTATTAAAGTGGGCCTGCGCAAGCAGTTTGAAGGCTTTAAGGTACCTGCTGTAATCTTCGGGTGATTTTTTAATTATGATGTCGTGCAGCCGGTCAAAGTATGAAACATATTTCCAGTCATTCCGGTAGTAATAGATGCTCCCTGTCTGGTAAAGTATCACCGGGTCATCGGGAGAAATAGCTTCGGCCTTTGACAAAACCTTCAGCGCTTCATCATAATTTCTTTTTTTAATAAGGATTGCCGCGAGAACAACAAGCGGTTCAGCATTGTTCTTGATGTTCGCGGATACTGAAGAAATATCCTGTTCGGCCCTCTCCATGTCTCCCATATTGTACCAGCATATTCCGCGCTTAAGTGTTGCGTCAGCAATGGTCTGCCTGTCGCTGAAGCCAAAGTCAATGATCGATGTGAAGTGTGCGGCTGCCCTGCTGAAGTTGCGGTTGTTGTAGTTTATATTTGCCACAATCAGCTGGACTTCGGTGTAATAGGGTATACGGTCTGCAATTGGTCCCAGGTAGTTAAGAGCTTCAGCTTCGTTGCCGCTGTTGTAAGCATACATGCCCAGTTCAAATTTTGGAGCAAGGAAAAAGCTGTCAAAGGTCAGGGCTTCACGGAAAAGTTTCATGGCTTCATCTTTGTTCCCTTTTTTCAGGTTTTCCATGCCGCTTTCGTACCTGGCAATAGCATCAGCGTTAGAAGTCCACAGCAGTTTATTTGTGAGACTTTCAATTTTTTTCTTTGCCGAGCTGTCGCCGGTTTTTTGCCACATCATCCTGCAGTATTTTACAACATTGCTGTAATCACCCTTTTCTTCGTGCAGGATAATCAGGTTCCAATATGCGTTAACAAGGTATTTTCTGGTGGTATTGCGTTCTATGGCGCCCTGGAAATAGGTCATTGCAAGGTCGTAGTTTTTTTCGGTTTTTTCGATTTCGCCCAGAAAGTAGTATGAGTCCCCCCTGTCATTCAGCTCTATATCTTTGAGAAACATTTCGCGGGCTTTTTCGTAATTTTTATAAACATAGGCTGACCTGCCCATTGAATGGTATGACTGTGCGTATAACGGGGCGCATAGCGCAAGCAAGAGTATCAGGTATAAGTATCGCTTCATAATTGTATCCTGCAGGTGATGTATTTGAAATATTCGCGCATAAAAGGTACAAAACGCATTTTCGCGGATTAATCCTGCTGAAGTAAATTTGAACTATGGCGTGCTTTTGTCAAGTATAAAGGACTGAAAGAAAGTGTGAAGAAATAACCTAAAGTGTGCGGATTAAATTGCTGATAAATTGATCAGCAGCATCGGATGCCTGCCTGGACCATTTTGCGGCAGAGTCCAGTTCGGATTTTTCGTGCGACTTTCTTCTGTCAAGAAAAGCACGGCTCTGCTTGTTATCTATAAACAGTACAAACAGATATTTTTTGCCTGATGCACCGTAAAACAGGCCGGCAAGTGCAGATGAGTATGATAGGCTTCCGGTTTTGGCATACACTCTGTATGCAGTATCGGGTGAATCTAATCTGTATTTAAGAGTACCGGTCTCGCCCGACATGGGGAGTATTTCTTCGAGCGGATATTTACGCGAAAGATATATCAGCACTGCAACAACCTGTTCGGGAGTCAGCCTGTTTTGCGTTGAAAGGCCCGAGGCATTGGCCAGAATAAATCCGCCATGGGTAATTGAAGGGAACTTTTTCCTGAAAAAAAGATCAGCTGCAGCGGGAAATGTCATGTTCCGCTCTGTATTGACCGCGCACTTTTTGCATGATGCACGGCCAAGTATTTCTGCTGCAAGGTTGTCGCTGGTGATGAGCATTGACGGAATTATTTGATCAAGTCTTCGGCTTTCTTGGCTGGATAATTTTTTAGAATTTGCCGGTATTTCTCCCCGGACCGGGTCGTTTAACTTGAGTCCATATATGGAACAGAGAAGTTTGAAAACAGATGCCGTGTAACTGCCACTCTGTTTGACCGGAAGGGGATGCCTTGGCGCTAAAATTTTTTTTGATGGAAGGAGCCAGGTCTCTTTTCTGTTTTTGTAGCTGTAGCTCACAAAGGGGAATGGAACATCGGAATTGTTTAACTCGGATGTAATTGTTTCTGCCGGTGGCAGGAACTGGTATATGAATGAATTGTTATTTTTACTGGTGCGCCTAATTATATGTACAGTGTTCCTGTTCAGGTTAAGAGCGCCTACTCCGCTGTTATACGGTGCATAGTCAGCCATGTTCCGGTCGAGCATGTCCTGGCGATGAAAGGCTGACTCGTCATAATAAAAGTTACCGTCAACTTTTTTGATTCCTTTATGTGCGAGCTTGCGTGCAAGAGTTGCAAGCTCGGGAACAGAAAGTTCAGGGTCCCCATTACCCTTCAAATATATGTCGCCGGTAATTACGCCTTCGCTGATTTTACCTGTATAAAAAATTTCAGTGCTGAATGTAAAGTCACATCCGAGGGTTTCCATCGCAAAAACAGCAGTTACAAGTTTTGTCACGGATGCCGGTATAAATGGCAGGTAAATGTTATGGTCCATTACGAGCCGGCAGTTTTCGAGATTGTAGACAGCATAACCGTAGTCGGACGGAATAAACCCCGGCAGGGCGGGTCCCATGTTTACCGGAGAACCCGGAGAATCGGAATCTGTGCTGCAACATAAGATTGATAGAGCGATGAAAGCCGATAAAATGATGTGTAATTTTGACTGTATTTTTTTCATTATATTTATGTGAGCTAAGCGAACTCTAATTTGTTTTAAGAATTTTGTTTATTGGCATTAATGAATTTTTAAAAAGAAACTACCGCAATCACAACCGGTTAAATTTTCATCAGAAACTTTATTTGTAAAGTGATGCCTTGAATTTAACCTGTCAATCTTTTTGTTATACTATAAAGTTCATAATAAATGATTTATTTTCTGAACAGTTATTCTGTTTGACTTGGCGGCATAGACCCTGTTAAGTGAAGCCATAAGGTGAAATTGAATTATGGCGTCACTTGTAAAATCTCTGCGAACCGTTGCCCTTGCCACACTGGCCAGCCGCATACTGGGACTTGTTCGTGACCTGCTTATGGCGGCATACTTTGGCGCGGGGCGGGTGGCCGATATTTTTTTTATAGCATTCATTATACCCAACCTGTTCAGGCGACTGGTTGCCGAAGGTGCCCTCTCTGTTTCATTTATCCCCGTATACACCGAGTCGATGCTAAAAAACGGCAGGGTCCATTCACGCAGGTTCGCATCGGATGTGCTGATAATTCAGACATTTGCAGTAACGATCATTGTGGCTGCCGGAATTGTGCTTGCTCCGCAATTAACAGCGGTATTTTCTGACGAGAGCATGACTCCTGAACTTTACGTGCTGGCGGTAAATCTTACCCGTCTGATGCTGCCATACATTATCCTTTCATCTGTCGTGGCATTTGCCATGGGCTATCTTAATTCACACGGTGCATTTTTTGCGCCTGCATCTTCAACTGTACTGCTTAACCTGGGGATGATTACAGGCATAGTTCTGGCCGGCAGATATTTTGAGCAGCCAGTATATGGCGCAGCCATCGGAGTATTGTCAGGAGGAATATTGCAGGTGCTGCTTCAAATTCCTTATATGGTAAAACATGGATTCAGGCTGTGCTTTAAGATAAATTTCAGTAACCCGGAACTCTCAACGGTATTCCGTACCATGCTACCTGCAGTTTTAGGTATTGCGGCATTTCAGGTGAATGCGCTGATAAGCAATCTACTTGCTGCAATGATAGAGGAGGGGAGCGTTTCGTATATTTATTACACAACAAGGCTTACAGAACTGGTTTTCGGAGTATTTATTGTCTCTATAGGTAATGTCATGCTGCCCGAGATGTCCAGGGTCAGAGCATCGGCTGCCGGCCTTCAGGGAAACCGGGTCAGAGCATCTGTAGAATCCATACCTGAAATGAACAGGATAATATCTGGGTCAATTTCAGCTGCCATGTTCGTAGCAGCTCCGGCTGCGGCGGGACTTATAGCAGCGGGTCTGCCCATAGTATCATTCATATTTATGCGCGGGAATTTTACATACCTGGATTCGGTTATGACTTACAGGTCTCTGGTCTGGGCCGGTACGGGCCTTATCTTTATGGCCCTGGCGCGTGTTGTAATTCCTGCATTTTATACCTTCAAAGATACACGCATACCTGTAATTACGTCAATTATCTCAGTGGCCGTGAATCTTATTCTTGGATATCTGCTGATGCACACTGTGCTTAAGCATGCCGGGCTGACGTTTGCTGGATGCATTGCTTCTCTTGTGCATTCCGCGCTCCTGTTAAAATACCTTGCTGCCAGACATGGGGTCAGGTATCCGGGTAAAACTGTTAAACAGCTTTTTAAAATTTTATTGTCATCTGCGGTCATGGGACTGGCGGTTTTTTATTCCGTAACGTTTGTGGACTGGCAGCATGGTCCGGTACTGTTGCGAGCAGTTGCGCTTACGCTGATTATTTGCGGGGGGGCTGTTCTATACTACCTCTGTTCGCTTGCGTTAAGGGTTGATGAGGCACTTTACCTGCACGTCAGGGTCAGAGCATACTTCAGGTAGATCATATATCAAGCAGTTTCAGGAACCTCCCCGTATCGCCAAGATCTTCGAAAAAATGATCGGGTTTTTCGTTAAGAAGAGTTTCCATATTACCCCAACCTGTACCGACCGCAACCGAAACCGCTCCTGCATACCTGGCGCAGCGTATGTCATAAACCGTATCACCGATGATGAATGTGTTGCTGAAATCGATATCGATACTGTAAATTTCCGAGATCCTCTGCCTGGCTATAGCAGGTAGCATGTTGCGCACCGGGGCGTCATCGCCGAAAGCGCCAAATTCGAAGAACCTGTTTAAACCGTGACTTTCAAGTTTTATCCGGGCGCTTTCATAAAAATTTCCCGTAAGCAGTCCAAGTACAACATTCTCCCTGGACGTGAGAGCTTCAAGAATTTCAATAATTCCCGGAAACAGAATCACTTCGTATTTGCGGATGTTCTGTGACAGGTGAGCAAAATAGTGCTGTTTAAGCAGGTCAGATTTTTCATCGATCTCTGTCCGTGAAAAACCCATAATCTCCAATGATTCCTTCAGGATCACGGGATCAGTCTTGCCCTGGAAATCGACCCTTTCCATTCTGCCGATTGTGCCGAAAACTTCTTTTGTAGCCTGAATAAGTGAAGCACGGCTTGCATTGTTACAGTTCAGGATTGTTCCATCTATGTCAAAAAGTACAGTAATCACAGGCTTTGACCCCCTCAATGTGAAGAATGGGGGCCAGAACCCCCTGTTTCAAGCAAAATTCAATATTTTCAAAAATATTCCTGTATGTTAAAAAGTCTTTACATTATTCACTGATGATAAAAGTGTTTTAAAAAACCTGGGGCTGGAATTCGGAATTCGATGGATACCCGCCTTTGCGGGTAGTATTATATGCATCTTAAGAATACATGAATTATGAGAAAATACAGGTAATAATTATGACCAGCACAAATTTCAGAAAAAGACGTAGAGATCTGGACAGATTTAAAATGGACCTGCTCCCCGCTGATGTATTTCCCGAGGATGCGCTGCTGTTGGAATTCCAGGGAAGGCGAATTTCGAACATACTGCTGGAGTTTGCTTCGCCGCTTCTTTCCGGTATTGAAAAAGATAATACGGTTCAGTTTAAGACCATGATGTATCTTTCTGCTGTTGCGTGGAATTTTTCATATTTTGAAGCGGGCAAAGAGAGAAAGGAGGCGCTTGACAGGTTTCTGCTTACCAGTAAATTTTTTAACGAGGGCAACAAGGAAAAAATGTATACCATAGTGGACAGCCTCTCTGCAAGAAAAAGGTCCGGGTTCTGGCAGTATGATTTTATGATAGTGAATTTTGAAATTGTTAAGGGGCCCAAAGAATCTACGGTAATGGCCATGGCTGTACCCTATTCGTTGATGAATATCGGAAGCGCTTTCGGGTCTGTAAATTAATAATTACGGAATTATTACAGATGAATAATCCCTCTGATGCTTTCAGGATAGTAATGCTCGGTTCTTCTACGGGCGGTCTTCCTGTTGTAGAAAAACTTCTTCATGGACTTGATCCTGCTAAATACAGCGTGCTTGTAGCCCAGCATATGCCCGAAGGTTATACGACGATGTGGGCTGCACGCCTGGACAGGAATACTCCTTTCGTGGTAGTAGAGGCTCACAGCGGGATGGTTATTGTTCCGGGAACAGCATATATTGCACCAGGGAACAGACACATGATGCTGGGCCGGGAAACTCCATACCGTATTCTGATATCAGATGATGAACCCGTAAACAGGTTCAGGCCGTCAATAGAGATGCTTTTTAGTTCAGCTGAACCGCACGATCATACACGCATAATACCTGTTATGATGACAGGTATGTGTTCCGATGGGGTCAGGGCGATGGTGCGGCTGCATTCAAAGGGATTTCTGACGATGGCGCAGGATGAGCAGTCTTCGGTTGTTTTCGGTATGAACCGCGAGGCAATAAAGAAGGGCGGGGTGCAGCTTGTGCTTTCACCCGATGAAATGATAAATTATTTAAACGGATTGTGATATGAACCAGGAACAGGTTAAGGATAAACTGCTGCAGGTGGAAAATGTTAAAGAGGATTTTACAGTAAATTTTTCCGGCAAGCATAGCAGTAAGGTAAACGGCCTTTATTACCCGGACAGAAAAGAAATAATACTGCATAACAAAAATTTTACTGATGACAACCAGCTAATGTACACGGCAATCCACGAATACGCGCACCATGTCCATTTTATTAAGGCCACTGCGCCGGTTTCGACTCGTGCGCATACCATACAGTTCTGGAATATTTTTCATACACTGTTATTTAAAGCCGAGGAATTGGGGATTTACAGCAACGTTTTTGAAACGCAGCCTGAGTTCCGCGAACTGACGTCAAAAATCAAGAATGAGTACATGGCAAAGAACGGTTATCTTATGAAGGAGTTCGGCGCACTGTTGATGGAGGCCAGGGAGCTTTGCCGCAGGTTCAATGCGAATTTTGAGGATTACGTTGACCGTATACTTGGAGTTCACCGTAACGAGGCAAAGATAATGATAAAGACTCACGCGCTTGATATAAATCCAGAAATGGGGTACGAGAACATGAAGATGGTCGCTCGTATAGCTGATGATGATCTTCGCAAGGGGGTGGAGCAGGCATATTTTGCCGAGAACATCAGCCTTGACATGATAAGGGCCGGGCTGAAACCTGAGAAGGAATTTGATACACGGCTGCGCTTTCTTGAAACAGAAAAAGAGAGGATTGAGCAGGCCCTTGAACGCCTGACCGCCCGGCTTGTAAAAGTTGAACGTGACATTGATGCCATAAAGCAGGGTGTGTAATGGATCTTCTTTTTACAACCCGATACAAGGTGAACAGAATATTTTCGGCTGTTATTTCAATTATTTCAGCGGTAATAGCTGCTGGTATATCAAAAGGGCTCAGAGCACCGGACGCATATATCCCCCTCATAGCTGTCGCAGTGTTCCTTTTTTTTAATTTATTTTTTACGCGAAAGTACCGCAGACGTAAAAAAATCCTGCAAATGCCGTTTCCGGATGAATGGGAGAACATACTTTCTGAAAAAGTAAGTTATTACCGCAAACTGAATGGTGATGACAGCCATGATTTCAGAAAGAAGGTGCAGATTTTCCTGGACGAGGTGAGGATAACAGGGGTCAGAGCATCATTTGACCACAGCCATGAAGGGGTCAGAGCTCCAGTAGAGGATGAAATTGCCTTACTTGTTGCCGCGGCAGCAATAATTCCTGTTTTCAGGATACCAGACTGGGAATACCAGATGCTGGACGAGGTGATTGTTTATCCGGCTCGATTTGACGAAGAATTTAATATATCAGGCTCAGGTCGTGATGTACTTGGTATGGTTGTAGGAGGTTCTTCATCGGTGATAGTATCGGCAGAGGCAATCACCGAAGGTTTTAAGCACGATGATGGAGAGAATACAGCGATTCATGAATTTATGCACA